>JAEOTM010000154.1 GCA_016839815.1 Candidatus Hodarchaeota archaeon | reverse complement strand
AGATGGATTCAAATCGTAAAAACATTATACTATTAGGTCTTCTTCTAATATCGATTACTGCTACTATTGATATAACGCCTGTTGCAGCTGATTACTATTCTGAACCGATGTTCCCGTACCGATCAGCCACAATATATTCGAGAATTATCTTTTCAGGATTTGATCAGGGAATAATGACCTCAATAATCGGTAATCCCTTTGGTCCCCAATCTTATTCATTACTTGGACAAAATGTTTACGAATTTTTCCAACAGGATTATACAGAGAAGTTATTTTATATAAATCATTCCTATGAACTCGCCCCTACAGACTTTGATACAACATTTTTTACATTCTTAAACGATTCTGCGGTACCTGATACAATAAATCGTTCTGATGGAACTAGTCATACAGGTAAATATATTTCTGCTAGTGACACACTTAACTGGTTAACAGATAATTATGAGCAACTTCCTGGAGAAGCTCCTATACCTGGATACACCTTAATTGTCGGTAACTTTTCAAATCTTGATGATTCAGAGTATCGACAACATTGGTACAACAAATCCTATTCTGATCCAGATTCAGGAGCTCCTTTTGGTAGGAATTTTATGATTGGTTATGGGGACCAAGATAGGCTATATTACCTTGATCTTTCCGCAGATTCTTATGTTCTACAAAATAGTGGCGAAAATAGCACCCTTCAAGAATTTCAATTTTTGAACGACCTTAGTACACCATATGGACGAACCAGATTAGCAGAATATCTCGCTGAATGGATCTATGAGATCGAAAGAAACCTCTGGGTTCAAGATTTTGTTTATAAACCATTAATACCAATGGGTGATCTTGAAACAGGCCTAGAGTTCGCAATTGAAATTTTAGTTTTAAATAATATGTCTGGAATAGCCACTTCAGACCTTAATTGGACTGTTAATACTACCCTCATTAAGGAAGTTTTTAAAGAAATAATTCCTTGGTACCAGATTGACGTCTCTGTCAATTTCGTCAATCTTACCGATATTCCAGAGCTTTATAATGTAGTTCAAGAAGCAACGGTACACTGGGGAGATTTTAATAAGAATTCTCGCTGGGAATATTCTGTGGATCTCGTTCCTATGTATAATAAATTAACTTCTGAATCTTCTCGCTTTATGGAGCAGGAATTTAAGGCCTTTTATACAACACATTTTCGAACTTTTGCTTTTCTGTTTGATAATGCCACGTTTGCAATTCCAAGTAAAGCAAAGTTAGAACCAGGACTTATCGGTATAGCTCTAAGAACCATCAATGATATTCCGTTAACTATCATAAGTCATGATTTTGGTATCACTTTTGGGAATAATCGTTCAAACCCCCAGCCATTACAAGGATTAACACAGACAATTATCCATGAACTTGGACATCAGATCGCTCTAATGCATCCGTTCCAGTACGGCATGACTGGAAATTTCGTTAATGATCCTATGACTTATTACACTCATGCATCCCATTTTAGTATATTCTCTAAAGATAATATTCAACGGGGTCAAATTGATACATTGCTTCAGGCATCGATATTTAAAATAAACTCTGCTTATCAGGTCATAGACACAAAAATTTATAATTCTGATCTTCAATCCTATTTACTTTATTTAAATGCCTCATATCAAGATATCCTTTATGATTACAACCAGATGAATTATGCCTCTGCATATCATCTAGCATTGGCTTTTTACAAAGAACTTATAAGTTTTGATAGCAATTTGGGCCGTTTTCAAGCTATTCCATTGTATTATGACTTCCAACCTCTGTTCTTTGTTGGAATGCTATTCTTCTTGTTAACCACTGTATATTATCAAGGGAAAATTCATCGATTGCAAGAAAATATTCCCACGAGAAGTTTATTGACCCAACCTATGGTTGATCGATTGGAGGAGATTTCAAAAGATCGATTTATCGCTTCCAGGAAAAAAGCAGCCGAGGAAGTGACCCAAATTCTTAAAAAAGATGATATTGAGGATAAAACAAATAATTAGTTACGTTAACTTAATTATTGGCGCTATAAAGTAAAATCGATTATATCCATCAATGAATGAATATCGTTACAATAGAAACACGCAAATAGGTCGCTTCTTGGACACATTGCATTAATACAAATAAATACAAAGATCGCAAAAAATTTTCACACGATAATGTTTAATGAGAGGCATTCCTGTTCTGAATGATATTTTCGCTTAGCAAGATTTTAATATTTTGAATTCTCTGGAAACATGACGATGAATCTTAGAATCATCTCACATAAGGAATTACTTGTTGTAGGACTTCTAACCATAGTTTATCTTTTTACAGGATTCACTCCCAATCCTCTTGCCTGGCCTGATCAAATAAATCACCGAATTGCTCTCACTGAGACAATAAAACCTCAGGATCCTCAGATTAAGGTCTTAAATTATGAGTTTGAATATTATTTTACAAATAAATTTATAGTTCTATCATCTTATCCTTCTGATCCAGACGAATTAGAAATTTACGCTGTTAGTAGGTTTATAAGTCAACGAATAACGTATGGTGAAGATATCACAAATTATTTATCATGGGATTACCGACCAAGTATTTCTGAGGTTTTAAACCGGGGATCAGACGATTGTGACGGACTAGCAATTGTTGCATGCTCACTTCTAATTTTACGAGGATATGACAGCTATGTCGTAATTGGTAAATGGCATGCATGGGTAGAAGTCGAACTAGATAATGAGAGAGTCATGACGATTCTCGATGCGGGACTCGAATCAATTTCACCTTGGCATACTAGATTTAACACTGAGGAACTAGAATTCCGTGAGATTACACTATTAGACTCTATTCTTCATAATTTCCTTCTTATTTTATTCTTGGAAAAGTCAATTGTATCGATATACATATTCTTTAATAGAAATCAAGATCTTCGGGATGCTTATGCAATTCTCATTTCATTATGTCTTTCCCCTCTCCCAATATTGATTGCTTTTTCCTTATTTCAACCTTGAAACCAGGACTATGATCAAATCATTTTGATTACAGAGTAACCTAACCATAAAACAACTGCGAAGAGAACTGCTACTGTACCACTAAATATCATCTTGTATTCTCGTTTGGAGAACAGTGCTGTATTTGAAGAAGAGGTTTCTTCTACTTGGCGAGAGGTTTTCATTCTTTCTTTTTTGTATTTTGGTTTAAATTTACTTTTCCTTTCCTTGGAAAAACTTGAACCTTCTGGTTTTTTAAGAAAAATTATTAACAATCCAGCACAGATTACGAGCATACCAATAAAAAATGAAAAATTACTCAAAGATAGTACAAAAATATCAATGAATTGGTTACTGGATTGTGAAAGATCTACAGTTATAAAAATACTTAAAATTGAAAGTCCGATACTAATTCCAATAATTCTTAAGCTCCAATTTATGATATCATTTAGGACAGGTCCCAATTCCATTCGTAACATATGTTCTTATGATTTTGAGATTCAAATTTTAATGTGTCGCAAGAATTTTACCAATTGAAATAATAATTGTCTTTTTCACGTGCTATTTGACTTTTAATAATTGATATCTTAGAGGTTGAGTTCATCCTCAGGGCTTATTTTTTATCTTTAACACAAACTGGGATTCGTGATTGTGTTTGAACTTTCTCATGTTTAAATCCAAAATGAGATTGAGAAATAACAGTTTGTATTTCAATTGCATATTCGAGTCGCACCTGTAGTCCTTTGAAACTTTGTTGATATTCTGATGGGATAATAAATTCCATTTGCATGTTTGTTATGTTTTCTTCAGAAAAAAATTGACCTAGTGGCACTTCTTTAACAGGATTATTGATAGTAATGCTAGATGCAGTTACCGTCTCATTTCCAGTTAATATCAATCGTATAGGTGTATTAATGTTCTGTGTGGTAATTGAGATACAATTTTCCTTGTTTATGATTAATGGACTAGTGTGCTGTATAGTTAAACTTCCTGATCTGATATTGACTATGTCTTTTAGGTTTTTTAGTTGATACTCTGAGTCGATTAGAATTTGGACTTCGTCTTGTTTTTCTTCCCCATCTCTGTTCTCATATTGCACTTGGACAAGATATGTTACTTTTCCATTTTCTCCATAATACGATGGAATGGCATTAATAGGAATCTCGATTTCGACTAATTCATCCCCTTTCTCAGATATTGGGGTAGCAATGATCTCATCTAAGAAAGTGGTTTCTTGATGAAAATGTTTACTAGGAAGGAATAGTCCCCAAATTGGTTGAAAGCCTTTTTTACCCATAAAAGATTGGAAAGTAAATTCTACTTTCTCTCGTCCAGTTAACTTAATTCGACTATTCTGGATAGGAAGGTCTGAAGGCGGGTATTGCAGTTTTACTGGGATAATTTCTCCTTGTCGAAATAATTGCTTTGGAAGACTTATTATTTGTTCATTCATTTGAGATTCAACTGTTAAGTTCTGTTATGATTTCAGATCGAGCGATTCGTAATGTTTCGAAATTTCTATCAGAATATTCCTTTGTTAGGAAAAAAAGGTGCCCTTTTGTAATATTTCGTAAGGATATTAATAATGTATAAGACCAAAGCTGAATGAATTGCTTTCCCTGAAAGAAGTCTGTTGTTTTCATGAGAGTTTCAAGGAATTGTGTAGGATTGTGTCGTTCTTTCGCTGTGTATTTTTGAAGCAAAGCTTTCCCTTGGATGTTGGTACTGAATATCACTAATGATATTTTGCTATTTTTTATTTGTTGCCCAAGAATTAGACAGTCGTTTATAGACATTTTAATAGCTGAATCAATTCCAAGAGCTGATATCGGTATATCTCGTTTTATTCCCGTTATTGGATTTGTTAACAGTGGAATATTTGTCGCACCGTCAGTAATTAACACTATCATAGGAATAGTCTCATTATTACTTCTAATACGGTCAATTCGGATTAAATCTAAGGCTTTCTGTATACCAGCGGGTAAGGGGGTCGATCCAGATACTTTTAAATTTTTTAATTTACGTTTCACTAGGTTTAGGTTTGAGGTGGGGAATTGAACTATCATCCCCTGAGTTCTTTGTAATACAACTAATCCTACTCTATCTCGGTATAGGTAAGCTTGTCTACTCAACCAGTTCACTGAAGCTGAAACAGTATTTATCACATTCACGATAGATTCAGATAAATCAAGAACAAATATTATCGTAGCCGACACTCGTGCGCAATACAGTTTCTCTCGAACATCTGACAGTTTGATGTCGATTTTTTTTGTCGAATTCTTTTGTTTTCTATGTTTCTGATGTCTTAAGGCATTCATTATGGTTGCCATTATATGAATATTTCTTGGAGAATCCTTGAAAGGTATGCTCCCAATTATCCTTCCTGATTGGGACGATGATAGACTTAAAGCTCGTTTACCAGCTTGATATCGAGATTTCGTATCAATAAGCGCTTTTTCTTCAGGTAATTTCTCCCCAATTACTCTCGATATTGATTTTTGTGTATCAGTTGATCCAAAGTAAAACATAGGTCTATTTCGTTCTTTGTTCTCCGTTCCAGGGTATATGATATTCAATTTAGATAATTTATTCCACAACCTACTCTCATAATCTTCCATTGAGTTGTCATCCTGGACTTTATTGTTCCCTTTGGTAATATGAGACCCAATCCCGCTACTATTTACTACTTTGCTTGTTTCCCTAGATGAGGCACCGATATCTGCAACTCGTCTGATTCTCCATTTCTCCTGATTATACTGTTGTAGAAATCCTATCGTTAAAAGACATAATAGTAAGAATAAAACGGCAATCCAAACCTCTGGTGGAAGGTAAATTAGTAAAAATATATAAAGAATGGTACTAATTAGTAGAACGAAGATACCATATACATAGATCCAATATCGTTGATATCGTGTTATTAAAATCATCCCTTTTCGTTTTTGAAAACCAACAAATTGAAGAATCTTCCCTCGGGCAGAATTACCTTCTTCTATATCGATTTCAGGTTTTTTCGTAAATTCACGTTTATCTTCCTTTGTTGTCTCTGTTAAACGTAAAGATTTCACTTGGGAAAAGGAACTAACCTCAGGAGGTTGATGTTGTAGATTCTCATCCTTTCTGTATTGGGATAGTAGATTTTTTCGTCTTCGTACCCAAAGATAAAGTAGAAAGGATCCTACTCCCCATAAAGTTAAAATACCAAAGATAACAGGGAATAACCGGGGTGTAAATATAAATCTAACGAGAAGAGCACTTACAATAAAACAGATTAGAAGAATACTCAAAATGGAGACAAGTTTCTCCGTTAATGAATAAAAAGAGTGTTTTTTATCATCTTTTTGGAGAATCTTACTTGATGGTCCTTGTTTCTGTTCTTTTCTCTTGGATTCTATCCCTTTATTGGTTTGTTTACAATGAATGTACTCTATCAGATCATCAAAATCCTCTACAGGCATACGGTGAGACAGAATAGGAGAGATAAGTAATAATATATCTTCTTTGGTCACATACGTACGATTGTGAAAACTAGCCAAAGCTTTGGCTCCTTTAGCAAAAGTAATATCAGCTCTTATACCATCTAATTTACTAGAATTACATATTTCCGCAATAAGAGACAAAATCTCAGATGATATTACTACATTGTCGAGTAGGTCACGAGAACGGAGAATTTCTCTTATAAGAAGAGAATTTTTGTTAAATAATTTAGCTAATTCAGGTGAAACATGAAAACTCTCCTTGTCAAGGTTTTGATTGATTATATCAACATGTGTTTCGACTGTATGATCATAATCCAGATGATAAGAGAAAGCGAATTTATCAATCCAGCTCGGATTTTTATCATGGAATGTAGGATTATATGTTGTAATTAAGCAAAATTCACTAGGGTGCTCGAGTGAAACAGAATTTCTTTGAATGTAATTTGCTCTTCTTTGCCATGTGTTAAAAAGAACAGTTCTTGATTCTTGTGCTAGTAGATGTAAATCGTCCAAGATTAGATACCCATTATTAGCCTTTCCAAATAGTCCTGGTCTAAAACTAAAATGAAGATCCAAGCTCCCTATTAAAGCATCTAACGAGGTGCTAACAGGCATTTTTACGATAGGAATATAGGAATGCTGAATATCATTTTCTGGGATAGATATTGGTGCGTTATTACACTTTTTACATAGTACTTTACCGCTGGGGGAGCAATTGAAAGCACAATTTTTATTAAAAAGTGTAGGTATCTTTAATTGTTTAAATAAATTGAGAATTAATGACTTTCCTGTTCCAGTAATCCCAAGGATTACTATTCCGTTTATTGTTGGGTCGATAGCCAGAAGAATTAATAGAAGTTTTAATTCTCTATTCCCTCTAAAATCTGAAAAAGAAGAGATTACTTCACAATTTTCCAGTGATTTTTCTTCACGTCCAACCATACATTACATTTCCGATAATAGAGGAGGGAAGTTAAACTGAAACTCCTTCAACTAAAGGATTTTCACCTTTTCTAAGGATATACAACAAACTGGCTAATAGAAAGCAATTTATTCCCGCTAACATATACGGCTGATCGCTCAACGTTAACATCAGTAAAATAACTCCGATGAACCATCCAGCTGATATTAAAACAGCTCTACGCAAAATCCATTTAATTAGAATTACTTCTTCATCATTTAAACCCTCATCAACGGCTAACATGATTACTATGTATCCAAAGTTATAGATAAAAATCAACATTCCAAAGAAGATGATAATTAATAGAACAGTTTCCATCATTATCAACATTGGTCCACTAGCAGTCGTTTCGTATCCAAGTCTATCGAGGATGTCGATGCTTGTGAATATTACACCGAAAAGTGAAGAAAAAGTAATTCCTTTGTGTTCTGATATCCACTGAGAGATTGATGGGGATTCTTGTGTTGAATAATTCATTATTAATCCTTCTGTTTTATTATTTCTAGTTGAATTCAATAGTTTATTCTTTATTTGGATGCAATTCTACAAAATTTGAAGATTCATACTACTAGAGGGGGAAAATAAGTTTATTCCAGTACGTTCCTTTACAACTGTTATTAATTCCTCATATAATTCCCTGTAATCATTATTTTTTTGTTCTGTGTTTCCAGGTACAATAATTCCATTTGTTTTTGCGACTTGAAGAGACTGATCGTAGCCAGCTGCTGCATGACGTAATATAGCTGACATAGGATCCCAAGTAAGTACTCTAAATAATCGTTCCTGTGAGATTTGAGTTCCATCAGCAACACATACTTGTCCTGCATGAAGAGAATACCCAACTCCAACTCCCCCTCCCCCATGATAACTGACCCATGTCGCTCCAGAAAGAGCATTTCCTAATAGATTTAAAACAGGATAATCACCGATCGCATCTGATCCATCTTTCATTCCTTCAGTTTCTCTATAAGGACTAGCAACTGATCCTCCATCTAAATGATCTCTACCTATAATTACAGGTGCATCAATCAGTCCATCAGCATAAAGTTTGTTTAGTAACATACCAAATGCTGCTCTACCTCTGTAACCCGCCCAAAACACTCGCGCAGGTAATCCTTTCTCAAATGGAATATACTTCGATGCTAGGTTGATCCAATTGATTAACATTTTATCATCATGAAAAAGCATTTCAGCATATCTATCAGTCGTTAAGATATCTTTTGGATTGTTAGATAAAGCGGCCCATCTAAATGGTCCCTTTCCTTCACAAAACAGTGGTCTAATGTAATTAGGGACAAATCCGGAAAAATCATAAGCATTTTGATAACCCTCTTTAAAAGCTTGGGTACGAATATTGTTACCATAGTCAAATGTTTCAGCACCTCTCTTTTGTAGCTCCACCATTAATTTTACATGGGATTTCACAGTTTTAAACGCCAATTTTTTATATTTGTCTGGATTAGATTTCCTAAGTGCCACTGCTTCGGTATAAGACAGATCTGAGGGTATATAGCCATTTAACATGTCATGAGCTGAAGTTTGGTCAGTAATAACATGAGGAGTAATTCTTTTTTCAAGTAAATAGTCTAATAAGTCGACTGCATTGCATAATATTCCGATGGAGGTAGGTTCTTTTTTTTCAGCGTATTCTTGAGCTAGTTTTACCCCTTCTTCAATGGAATCAACCTGTATGTCCAAATATGGGGTTCCTTTTTCTCGTCCTTCATTATACATACGATCTAAATTTGATGGATCAATTTCTGCTATTACTGCGATCTTTCCAGCCATTTTTATGGCTAAAGCCTGAGCTCCTCCCATAAGACCAAGTCCTGCAGTAACGATAATTTTCTGTTCGAATGGACTCAATTTCCTATAATTATCAGATGTTTCAGCCGATTTAATTGCTGCCATCATCGTTTCAAAAGTACCTTGAATTATTCCCTGTAATCCAATAAATATCCAGCTCCCTGCGGTCATTTGACCATAAACCGTCAAACCTGCATCAACCATTTCTTGAAATGATTGTGTCCAGTTTGGTACTATAACCGAATTTGTCACAACACATCTCGGGGCAAATTCATGGGTTATAGTTTTTCCATAAGGAACTCCAGATTGCATGAAAAGGGTTTCGTTGGACTTGAGAGATTGTAGCATATCTATGGTTTCATGGTATGCTTTCCAATTTCTCATCGCTTTCCCACTGCCTCCATAAATGAAAAGATGCTCCCAATTTTTTCCATTATGAAGATTCGATATAATAGCACGAATTATACCCTCAGTTTGCCAACCAGCATTTGTCGTAGGAGTTAAAGCGTCCTTTCCTTTTGGTAAGGGAGGAATCACCGATGGTTTAAGATCTAACCGTAATCTCTCTTTTTCTTCAAGTTTATGACGACCTGCAATAATTTCTTGTAATTTATTTTTATACATTATTAATCCTCAAGAGATGTATGGTTTTTACATGAGCTTAAATTTGAATAATTGGGTTGAAATCAGATTTCATTCAAAAGTTCCAAGATTCAACGCGAATAGCCTTTGATTGAAAGTGATTTAATCAATATAAAATCATTTTTGCTTTAATCATTCTTAATTTTCTAGTAACAAAATATTTAACTAGAACAACGATTCAGAAGAATTCAGCGCTTTTGTAGTTCTGAAATAAGAATATCACGAATGACCATCTGAATGGGTTGAATTATCCTTTGAACCGCTTGGGGGCGTTGTTTTGGATTCCATTCCCCCTTATTCCACGCATCTCGTAGTGCACTTAATGCATCTAGACAGCTGACTTCGAACGTACTCGCAAACGTGTCGCGTAACGAATCAGAAACGCCAGCTTCTAGCATTAATCTCCCAACATCTGCTGCACTTATACGTGACTCTACAGGTAAATCCATCTTGTTGAGCATAATAGCGATTTTTATTTCTCCAGAATAGATTTTATCCCCAGAAACTTCAAAGAGTTCTTTCAGACTATCCTTATTCTCATCCCATCGAGCTTTCTCTGAATCGATTACTACTATCAATCCATGAAGCCCATTAATTACGATTTTTCTCATGGATTTGAATCTATCCTGCCCAGGGGTTGTGAAAAGGTGGTACTTGAAGCCTTTACCTGGACCGCCACCTAAACCAAAAGTAGCTTGATCAAAACCAATAGTTCTTTCCGTAGCTTTATCTTCAAGTTTTAAAAAATTATAAACACTTTCAGGGTCTTCTTTTTTCTTGATTGCATGGAATAAGCTTAATGCTGTAGTTTTTCCTGCTAATGTTGGTCCCCAGATAACAATTTTTATCCCTTGTTGCGACTCTTCAAACACCAGCTCTTCTTCTTGACTCAATGAATGTTCCTCGAAAATTTTTTCTGTGAAATAAAGCCTGAGAATCACTTAGAACGATAAATTATCAGGACTAGTACCAATATCCTAACACTTATCTCACTTGTCAGTCTATTTCTTTATTATTCTTCTACTTAAAAAGGAATGCTAAATTCTGGAAGGATCTTATCCTCCTATAAAATATAATATTCAGATAATATTCTGAATTTTTTAAGTAGCCCGACGATTTTTTGGTAATTAAATTCAAGTTCTAGATTAGTTTTTTACTTTGCTTTATTTTGAGAATATTATAGGAGAAAATGGACTAATGAACAAAAGTTATGATTTAATTGCAGTTTCACCTCACCCTGATGATGCTGAAATTGGATGTGGCGGAACTCTTGCACTACTCTCAGAAATGGGCTATCGTATAGCAATTGTGGACCTAACAAACGGAGAACCAACCCCCTTTAACGATAATCCTCAAGTTCGCATTGATGAATCATTAAAGGCAGCTAATATTCTCGGGATTGAACGAGTTACACTGGATTTACCAAATAGAGAACTTCTTGATAATATAGAAGCACGTATGAAATTAGCTAAAGTTTTCAGGAAGATGAGACCTAAAATTGTAATCGGTATGCAAGGAATGACACCAAAAGCATCTCCCGATCATTACCAAAGCCAATTGATATTTGATGCATCTGTTTTCTATAGTAGATTATCTAAATGGGAACATTTATTCGACGGAATGAAACCTTGGCGTATTCACCATATATTTTACTATTATACAGCTCGTGAACTATTTACTCAAGCTCAACCAATGCAATTTACCATAAATATATCGAAACATTTTGAAACAAAAAAGAAGGCGTTGTTAGCATATGAATCCCAGTTTAGAGCTCACCCATCCTATAATCCTCCCATTATTGAATGGATTGAAGGGATGGGTAGATACTTCGGTTCCCTCGTCGGGTGTGCCTATGCAGAGATTTTTTATGGTTCGACGATTCTCGAATTGAATTTGTTCAAACAGATTCTTGGGTGATTCTTACTTTCGTTTCCTCGTTTGCTAATTTTCTTCGTGTCCACGTGCAACTCTTGCTGCGAATATCGCATATTCAAGGAACTCTTGGGGTTCCAGCTGTTCTATTGACGATTTTAATGCAGCTAATATTTTATTCCGAACTTCTTCCTCCTTATGTTCAAAATTTGAATGTGATAAGCATTTTGAATAAAACACAGCGGAGTCTTGAAACTCTCCTAATTGATATAAACCGTCAGCAAGTTCCAAATATTCATCAGAATATTCGATTTTAGATTCGGAAGTCATGCTATCAAGTAAATCTGCATAACGCTTGAGTGTAATGACGGCACATCGGAGACTTTCAATTACTGCATGTTTAGCCAATCGATCACAGATAGCTGAGCGGAGGGAGAAAATTCGGTTTTCATTTCGCAATTCCTTATTCTGTAAAGCTTCTAAATTCCTGTTTACGCGCCAGTATTGTGGTACCTCATATCCCTGGACAGGATCTGATATCCGTTGTAAAATTCTTGATTTTACTCCATAATCAGCTAAATCTTGAATAGGTGTATCCCCTAGGACTTCCATAACACCAAATTCTCTTAATTTTGGTAGAAAGTAGGGTTTAAGGTAACTAAAAAAATTGAAATTCTCATTATAGATTGTTTCTACTGCTGATAGCACTGTCTGTTTAAATTTTAGAAATTGTGCGGGATCCAATAACTGGATAAGATAAATTTCAGACGAATGGGCAATTGAAAAAGATATTACATCCCCTTGGGTACCTTCAGATTCAATTTTAAAGATCGCACTACCAGAAGGGAGTGAGAAAGGCATTGTTACTCGTCGTTCAAAAACTGGTTCTTCTAGGTTATTTTCATTAATCCACTTTTCAGCCAGTAGATTACTGAAAATCCAGAGTTCAGGCTGGTTAGAGATTTCCAGCAAATTTTTCCTTCTGGTTCGTTGTGGCAAGAATATATCCTCCGTTTTTCACTAAATATATCCAAAATATAAAAGTTAACGCTTGTGGCTAGTACCTGATTTCTAAAACGAGATGCTTTAACAATCGGACTTTTTCTTTTTCTGATAGTGCCCAAAGAACTTATCTTCGAATTCTTACAGCGATTCCATGATCAAAATCAATCATTTCCTTTGCTGATAAATGCGCACTACCAGAATTAATGAAATTCTTGTTTTCATCTACTACAAACACCTCTTCTCCACATCTTATTTTTGGATCTACATCTATCACAAACTTTGCCAGAAGATCCTTATTTTCAGCAACAAAAGGAACACTATCTTCCGAGGCAACTACGCGCAACCTAGGTGCAGGGATGAATTCACATAGTAATTTCGCGAATGATTTTGAAGGAATTATTGAAAAATCGACTGGTCTGATGGTACCTAGTATCTTCCCGTTAGAAGTAAAATGTCTCAGTATTCCAGTTTTAGAGGAACGGGTTATAGAAACAGGCATATCATTGAATATTCTATGTATACCAGATCCAAATTGAAAATCTATCAGAGCATTAAGTTTAAATTTATCAGAGGGTTTTTTCGTATCCTTATCTTTTTCCATGAGTTTAAAAGATTCAAGGATTCCACTTTCCACATCAAATTTTGAATGAAGTTCTATTGATTGGAATAGATCATGATATTTGTTAAGAAACTTTTCAATAAATTTAATATCCTGTTCTTCAAAGCTCATAGGGATTCTTTCATGTTGAACGAGAGGAAAAACTCCTTGTAATTCATCTGGTACTACACCAAAAAGAGGTGAAATCTTCAATACCTGAAAGTTTCTGGTTGATCGAATTTTACGATAGTCGCGTGCTAATATTAACCGAGAACTCCAAGGATAGAATCTTTTGAGAATTCTTTCTTTATATCTTAGGATTAGCGGGTGATACTTTAGCGCTGAATGTGTAAATAATTTCGCCCTATTAGCGGAAATGGGAGAATAGGGTTCAATAAATTTTGAAGTAGAATCGTTAAATAACAGAGGGATCAATCGAGCGAGTGAAGGATGATTCATTGTTCGCGATAATACAAGTTCATACAGTCTTCCTTCAACAATTGCTTGTTTAATTCGTTGTATTTCTTCAAAGCTCACATTGAGATTGTGTTTGGCCAGTAAATGTGTACGTGTTCTACTATCAAGCCGTCGGAACTCTTTAACCTTATATGAAAGACAAATTTTACACGAACAAGGAAAATACTGAAGATCGTCCAAATAATGGGTTCCAAATGCCGTCAAATAACGATTTTTTCTCGCATATAAGAAGTAGGCTGCTGAATCAAACATATCAATACCAAGGAAGACAGAAATTGCGAAAAACATCGGGTGACCTGCTCCAAATAGATGAATGGGTCGATTTAAAGGAAGATGCTTCTTTGCCGTCAAAATCATTTTCACAACGGTTTCAAAATCGTATCGCTCTAGATAGGGGACTACAGAACCAATTGGATGAATATTAAAGGCTTTTTGTGCCATTTCTTTACTTGAATCTTCAACTAAATCCAAAAATTCTCCTCCCTGAATAGGCCCCGCCCACAGAGTACTACTCGAAGCATCACGACATCGAATATGTTCATCAGCTCGTTCTAATGTTTTCTTCAATGCTGTCTGGACTTCTTTATATTCAACCTGTTTTGTAGGAATATCCAAAAAAACCCCTATATCACTTTTGATCTGTTCCTGAAACATAGTGACTAATGAATTTGTAATAGATACTTCTCCATACTCCATTAGTTGAAACGCTCCTGAATCAGTCATTATGGGGCCATTAAATTCGATAATATTATGTAAACCGTGTTTTATAGCTTTTTCTCTGTTTGAAATGTCACGGTATAGTAAATACGAGTTTGTTATGAACGCTTCTGCTCCACATCTAACCATATCAGCTGGTGGAATTTCTTGTCTGTTAGGATTAATAACAGGTAACAATACAGGTGTGGATATTTTTCCATGAGATGTAACTAAAGTGCCTATACGCCCTAAACCGTCTTTCTTTTGAGTAGAAAACATTGACCTCAGATCTCTTTAGAAAAGTTTGGAAAGATGTTTTTACTTTGGTAAAATGAGTTTATGTTCCCGAGGTATTGTTAACAGTGAAAACTGTTCGGGAGAAGGTTTACCGTAATTCCAACTATTCGTGTTCGCTTTTCTGTCTTCCCATTATGAGATTCTCTATTCTAATAACTTTATCCAGATTAAGTTCAGATTTTATTAGAAGCTAGATCACACAAGAAAGTAATCTTACACCTCTTGATGTTAAACAAAAATGATTAGGGTGCGGTTTTATATCCTAATCGAATAGAAACGAATTTTCCTCCAAGAAAGACTGGAATACTTTAATGCTCCAATAGAATATTAAAAACTATTATCTAAGATTTTCTAATCTTAGGTTCTTTACTTTTCTCAAGAGGAAGATTCTCTACTGGAAGGTCTGATTCCTTTTCATTTTTTGTTGTAGTATGGTCTTCTAGTTCGACAACTTTATCCACCGTTCGGAATATTAGATGGAGGTCTTTTACCTTAAAATCAGAACCCTCTTCCTCGAAGTCAGATGGTAAATTAATTTCAGCCCAAATTTCATTACCCGAAAAGCCAGTAAAAGCTGATGATTTTTCTAATTCAGCTTCTATAGCACTAGAATCTCCGATTACCAAGTTTTGGAACCTTAGCTCGACAAAATTTCCTTCGATGTCCATCTCCACTTCCAACCCGTAAGATTCCGCTAGGGTTTCAACTATTGAACGGAGCATTTTAAGACTGTGTATGCTGGTTTCTTGGGCATTAACAAGACATAAGTCTAGCTTTGGCCAGAGACAAAACAATTGTCCTCTAACGAAATGTGTTTCAATGAGTTGATCCACGTTACCCATTGGTAGCACCTCTTTTCCCTTGATGATCGTTCGTTTCAAAAGTTCAGAGGCCGTTCTTCTGGCTTTTGCCTGTTTTTCGTGAATGATCTTCCAATAATCATCTAAATAGATATAAACGTCAGGTAATAGAAATTCCCCTTCTTGAAAAGAACGTAATAAACCCTTTATTCTTTGAGAATAGCAAAACATTGGCATATTCTTTTTAGTTTCACGTTTAAGTAACAAAACGTCCAAATATCTGCGATCAGTACATTTTGGTCGTAGCATATTGACTACTTTATTATTCTGACATTTGGAGAGGCAAAAATCCCGTCGATCACGAACCATTTCTTCCCATAATGTAATTCCCGAAACGCGATTTAATGTGGCCATTGCTGACTTAGGGGCTTCGAGATCTGTCCATTTCATTCTTATTCAATCCTTCTACATTAGGGGAAATAGTGATAAATTCTGGTTAGTTTTTTAGTCATTTATATTGAATTTGCTATTTGAAAGCGAGTTCCGACATGATTTTAATTCCTTATCTCACGATCTTCTAATTATTCATTCTATTTCGTGAGTAAGCACTGCCATGTATGCAATGAAAATATGCTATTAATTTAATTATGCATATTGTAACACTAGAATCTGTTAAACTACTTCATTATTAAATCTTCAGTTTTTAACAATAGGAAAGTGGATTTAATTCTTTGTGAGTTCCTTAGAATTAGTGAGATTCCAAATGGATACTCAAACAGTGTTAATGGGGTAAATTATGACGAATTTCTTTTGAAGATAAAGCCAAAACAGCTACTCTTTAATCGATGAGTTTCCTAGTTAGGAGTGATTATGTTAATGTGGATGGTACTCGTCCTGAACTAATGTTTCAACGGAATAACAATCATCATATCTTAAGTAAACAGTCTATCCACATTTGGAGTAACCACAAACTCGGCAAAGAATACATCCTTCGCTATGTTCAACAATATTACCGCATTCAGGGCATTCTGGTCTTAATCCAGAGGTGGTATGGCTTAAATATAATGTTTCTAGATCGTTATGATCATCATTACCTTGAATTTCTTTCTTTAATAATTCTTTTCCGTTACCATTCTGACTATATTGTTCAATAAACCGCTCAACAGATTTCGCCACAGCATCAGCACAGGAAAGTACAGGTCCATCAGAACCAAAAGTCGGTGAAGGACAGCGAATTGCTTTCAGCTGTAGAATAATTTCTTCGGGTTCGATCCCACTCCGCAAAGTAAGTGAAATAAGCCTTCCCATTGCTTCAATATGAGAAGCTACGCAACCACCAGATTTACCTAATGATAAAAATAGTTCCGTTAATCCTTCTTTATCCTCATTAATTGTAATAAATAAATTCGTTCCACAACCGACACGCACGCGCTCTGTAATGCCCTGTGTAACATTAGGTCTTTGTCGGGGTTTTTTAGTTTCAGGTACTTCGGTAGTTACAGTGGGTACGGTATTTTTTTCATTGGTTCCCTTTTTGGATAAAACATCATAAGTACGTGACCCAGAACGATATACTGTTATGCCTTTACAGCCTAATTCGTAAGCAAGTAAGTAGGCTTCTTCAATGTCTTCTAAAGAAGCTTCGTTTGGACAATTAATTGTTTTTGAAACAGCATTATCCACACCTGAAACTTGAAAAGCCGCCTGCATTCTAACATGCGCATCTGGTGAGATATCATGTGCAGTTACAAAGATTTTCCTAATATCTTCGGGTATTGATTCAAGTTCTGCAATGGAGCCAGTTTTTGCGACTTGTTCCATTAAAGACTGGGAATAAAAACCTTTTTGCTTTGCGATTTCGACAAAAAACGGGTATCCTTCAACTAGGATATCATCATCAAGAACTCGTCTTTCATATGTTAACATGAATAATGGTTCAATTCCACTTGAACAACCTGCAATAATTGAGATGGTTCCTGTAGGCGCCATTGTAGTTAATGTGGCATTTCTCATCATCGAGTACTTCTCTGCTAAGGTACTTTCTGGAAAGTTGGGAAAAGAACCTCTCTCCTGAGCTAATTCCTGAGATGTTTGAATTGCTATCTCATAAACAAAGTTCATTACTTTATTAGTAATTTTAATCCCTTCTATAGAATTATAGGGAATCCCTAATTTTATTAATAGATCAGCAAAGCCCATTACACCAAGTCCAATTTTTCGATTTGTTTTTGTCATCTCCTCAATCTCAGGTAAGGGAAATGTTGAAAGATCAATCACATTATCTAAAAACCTTACTGACAATTTAGTAATTTCTTCTAGCTTTTCAAAATCAATGCTATATCCAAAATATGCTTCTGAATCGTGTTTAACCATTTTTCCCAAATTGACTGATCCTAGATTGCACGATTCGTAAGGTAATAAGGGCTGTTCCCCGCAAGGATTAGTCGCTTCGATTTTACCAATGTTAGGAGTGGGATTGGCCGCATTAATACGATCTAAAAAGAGTATACCTGGTTCACCAGATTTATGAGCCATTTGAACGATCTTTTCAAAGATGACACGAGCACTTTGCTTTCCCACTACTTCATTATTTCTGGGATTCACAAGAGAATAATCAGAACCAGACAGCACAGCTTGCATAAATTCCTCTGTTAATCCTACAGAAATATTAAAATTGTTTAAGGTCTGCAAATCTTGTTTACATTCAATAAAATCTAATATATCAGGATGATCAACACGTAATACACCCATGTTTGCTCCACGTCTTCTCCCTCCTTGTTTTATGATTTCCGTAGCAGAGTTAAAAACCGTCATGAAAGAGATTGGACCCGAAGCAACCCCTCCAGTTGTTTGAACCTTATCATTAGTAGGTCTGAGTCGTGAAAAGGCAAATCCTGTCCCTCCTCCTGATTTATGAATAACTGCTGCATTTTTTATTGCTTGAAATATTGATGTCATATCGTCTTCTACTGGTAAAACAAAGCAAGCTGATAACTGGTTAATTTTTGTGCCTGCATTCATCAATGTAGGACTGTTTGGTAAAAATTCAAAATTCACCATCATATCATAGAATTTCTTATACATGACAGTAGGATCAAGCCCGAATCGTGATTCATTCGCGGCAATAGCTTTTGCTACACGAGAAAAAAGTTGTGCTGGAGTTTCTATGATTTCTCCTCTGTCATTTTGAAGTAAATATCTTTTTTCTAGTACGGTCATTGCATTAGGGGTAAGTACTGGTATCTTTCTAGCAGATTCATCTTTCTGAACGTTAGAGACTAAAGTCATAGAATATCCCATATCACATAATTAAATTGAGATTAAGGGCTTGAATAACTGGTTTGGGTGAAAATGAAACATACATCTCACAATACGAAGTTATATTTCATCTCCACTAGGGGAATCGAGTTTTAAATTTAAAAACCTGAAAATCATTCAAAGTCCTGTATAATTCTTCATGATTAACGATATAGTAGGAATTGATACACCTCTCATAAAAGCATTCGGGAAAGTACTAATGAGTCGATACGTCGGAAGAATTAGATTTTTTGACGAATAGATGAAATATGTGCAGATCTCCTTTTAGATAAAAATTAAACTGTAAAATATGCAAAGGTCTTAGCTGATTTCACCTAGTTCGTTTACAATCAAGATATGTTATTGGTAGGAGCTTAAATCTTGTGTATAGACAAATTTATTTCAATATTGGTTCAAATAAAGGAGTATTTGGTGATATATTAATATTCGTTATATCCACAACCAATATTCAAGTAATGTTAGGTGTACTACCCATAAATGACGGGGATAATACCCCAGAATTATGCTTATTTTAAAGCGAAAGAATGTGATTAAAGGTATAACACTGAAAGAGGTTGAAAAAAAAATGATGAAATTAATCACAGTGCATCTACCAAACGATCAGGTAAGTGGTCTTGATGAGCTAGTTAGGACTGGTAGATATCCAAACAGAAGTGAAGCCATTAGGTTCGCAATTCGTGACATGCTCAAGGATGAACTCTGGAGTCTTCGTGGAAATACCTTTATAGCCCAATCTCGTGATTCATATTGAGTTGAGGTTGTTCCGCCGAAAGTGCTAAAATCAGTCCGACAGTGGCGAGGTATTAAATCAAAAACCCCTATTATCGGTATCGATGATGGGGGATTTGATCGTTTCTCGAAAAAAAAAGAACTGATTCCTGTTTTTGGAGTAGTCATGAAAGGAGCTGCATATGTAGATGGTATCATCCAAGATCAACTGGAAAGAGATGATACGAACGCTACCAAAGTTTTAGCAGATATGATATTAGACAGTTCGCATAAAGCACAAATCAGAGCCATATTCCTTCAAGGGATTACTATCGCTGGATTTGGAATTATCGATATCCATCATCTCTGGAAAAAAACAAATATTCCTGTGATTGTAGTGTTACGAAAGTACCCCAATTTTGATAAAATTCGTTCTGCGTTAGAAAAAGTTTTTGATGACGCTCAGGTTCGTTGGTCGATGATTCAAAAGGCGGGTGAACCTCAACTGGTGCAAAAAAACCCCCACCTCTTTCTACAGATTGCTGGAATCACACTTCAGGATGCTTCTCAACTCACACAAAAATGCACCACAGTTGGAACAATTCCAGAAGCACTTAGGATAGCTCATTTTATTGGTGCAAGTCGATTTCGTTTCTTAAATGATTAAGATCGTCAATTAATTAATTGTTTTAGGAGGAAATAGCTCTTCCCAAATCAGAATACAAGGAGCAAAAATCCATGGAAAGGTTCCTCCGAGGATAAAAAATGAATATTCATTTGGTAAAGTACGTATTGCTAGTAATATTATGAATGCTGTAAAAATGAGTGCAAACACTGAACTTCTTACAACATTGAACTGTTTATCCCACACACTAGTTTCACTAACAGGAGTGTTGCGTAGGAGTAATCCCTCAATTACTCCAGAAATTAGAAATAGAAATGATCCTAAAGAAAGTATGTAGAAGGGGATGAGATGTAACATTCTTAGGAGGAAGGGTTCATCATTTTCTTCCCAAATAATTGTAAGGAGAGCGATAATTGAATAGGAACTACTTACAAGTAGAGGCATTATATAGATTGTATTGAATCCCATCACTGATTGTCTGAGAATCACCATATTGAAATTTAGCATTAATACCAGGATACTGAAAAAGAAAACAACGCTTATTCCAGAAAAAAAAGCCATAGTGTTTAATATTAATTCGAATTTCTTGAACCAACCAATGTGAGGAGTAGATACAAATAGGCGTAGTCTAATACGCAAGATATTACACGCTCCATGTGTCCATCTCCATAATTGTGATATTTGAGCCTTGGCGGTTGCGGGAACCAATCCATAAGAACCAATAAAATTGATGAATTTGCCCTCATATCCTCGTGCTAAAATTTGCATAGAAGTATCAATATCTTCGATTAAAGTGTCTTCCGAAAATCCTCCTATCTCTTCTAGAACGGATTTACGAAAGCAACCAGTCGTGCCGTTAAATAAGACCATCCCTCGTCTGTCTTTTGCAGATTCAATAACTTCATAAAATTGAGAATAGAGAATCGAATTAGCTTTTTGATATAACCGAGTAACATTCCGATAAGAAACCTTGGCTTGTATGAACCCTATTTTTGGATTTTTCACTATAGAAGAGAACTGTTGTAAAAGACTAGGAACTGGTATATGATCTGAATCAAGGATTACAACATAATCTCCCTTCGTAAAGTTGAGAACTGCGTTTATATTTCCCGCTTTGAATCCTCTTTCATCTTTTTTATGATAAAAAACAATTCCTTTTTGAGTACAAAATTTCTGTAATTTTTCTGTAACTGCTTGATTTTTCCCATTATCACTTACAATTAGCTCAAAATTATTGTATTCTAGGTTGAGAGCACCACGAAGAGTTTTTTCTAATATAGGGAACTCTGTGCCGTGTGAGGGTACAATTATGCTAAAAAAAGTATCTTCAACACCTTTCAGCACAGGAATTTTCTTTTCTCCTTGATAAAGAATTGAACTAGCAATCATTTCCACGAGATAATATGAAAATATTAATCCAAAGGTCTCTACAATTAATAATACTAGATTAAAGAATATTACATGCGAATTGAAAGAATCAAAAATATTGATGAGGTTTATTACGACATAAAACGGTATAAAGCATAGTATCACAAATGCTACGATATCTATTAAGAATACTAATCCTTTTAATCGTCGCATTTGGCGGTTTACCACCTGATATTTGAGAAGGACATCAATTTCCTTTAAAAATCTAATTTTCCCGAAAGAAAATCAGCCCATCCTTCCTTATATTTTTCAGGTGAATTAATATGGTTCCAGTATACTTGGGTTCCTGGTAGATAACCATACAGTAATCCTTCCTTACTTAATACTGGAAAAATATCTCTCTCAAGTGATGATACCTGTTTATCTATGTAGGGAAAAATTTCTGGTTCAAAGATGTACACGCCAGCATTTACAAAGTTAAATCCTTTTTTACTACTGTTTACGAAGTTTCTTATTTGATTTTCCTCCGTATCCATCTCCACTTGACTATTCTCATGTTCTAACACAAACATGGAGGCTATCCCCCCCTTTTTCACAACGGTTCTATGAAATTCCAGAAATAAATTTAGATCAACATTTGTAATTAAATCTCCATTCATCACTAAAAAAGTTGACTTAAATTGTTTTTTCGCATTTAAAACGGCTCCCGCTGTATCTAGAGGGTCATCTTCCGATATAAATCCAATATTTACTCCTGAAAACTCTTTCTCTGAGAATAGATGCTGTATATGATCTTTTCTATAGCCTACAGACAAAAATATTTCAGTTAAAGCATGTTTTCTTAAAAGGTCAATAGAATATTCGAGGATCGGCTTATAACCAATGGGAAGCATAACTGCTGGCGTTGCTACCGATAAAGGTCGAAAACCAGTTCCTCTTCCTCCACAAAGGATTAATGATTTTATTGTACGTGCTTCGAGAGCTACTTTTAATGCCTGTATTATGAATTGTTTTACGTTACCGTGTCCAGCTACTTCTAATAAATTAATCCAAAAGTTCTCAGTAAACTCAATTGTATATTTATGAATATCTTTGTGTTTGCTCATTTGAGCCAATCCGTTTGTGTAGATAATAATATCTATTCATTTACTACGTTCAATAAGATATTTAGTCAAGATTAATAGGAAATCGACTAATTCTTCAGCTTGATAATCATCTTGATCAATATTCGCTTGAATAGTCTTTAAGCCATCTATAGCTAGTTTAGCGTATTCATCTCGAACTTCTTTGACCTTATCTTGTATCTCACGAAACGCTTCTAAGACGATCTCAATATCTTCCTTATTTTTCTTTCCGATCTCTTTATTATAAATTTCTTTGATTTTAGGAGAAGAAGAAGTTTGCATTGAAAAATAAAGGAATAGATTTCTCTTCGATTCTTGAATATCCCAAAATTGCATTTTCCCAAATTCTTCAGGATTTCCTAAAATGTCAAGGTAATCATCCTGGATCTGAAAAGCAATTCCAGCTGCGCATATGGCTTTATTCAATTCTTCAGTAAATAAGTCCTCACGATTGGCAGCAAGGCATCCTAGTCTTACACATCCTGCAAATACAACAGCAGTCTTGTATTCCATGATCTTAATGATTCTTGCCATTTCAAAATCGAAATTTTGATCAAGTCTATCTTCGAGTTCTATCGCGTTACCTAGGCCTACCTGATAAGCATAATCAAGTACCAGTTCAAGTCCTGCGGGATCATCCTTGATGAGAGTAAGTGCATATGCGTGAAGAACATCACCATCATGCAATGCCCGATCAGCACCATATCTAATATGAAAAGCATCTTTACCACGACGAATTGGTGCATTATCGATCAGATCATCATGAATTAGGGTCATATTATGAAGTAATTCGATCACAACTGCGAATCTATAAGCACGAGCTAATTGTGATTCCTGTGAGTTTGTGTCTTGAGTCAAAAGTTTAGTAGTAACGGCGATCAGGGCTGGACGTAATTGTTTTCCTTTAGTAGAAAGAATAAACTCACGAATCCGATCTTTCGTTGGACTTTCAAGGCCCTCAATTGCTGAATTTAGCTGATTGGCTAAATTTTTCATTATTTCTTCGTCAATAAATTGTTGTAGCACTGAAATACCCTCTTCGTTTGAGTGATACGAAGTCTTTGGACGTGTAAAAGAATGAACCTTTTAATCTTGATTTTAAGCATTAAGTTTAATACGTTTCCTAAACCAATACCTTTTTAGTGGAACTCGTCTCAGAAGGCAATAGTGGATCATAATATGCCTAAGATCATCTGTCCAAATTGCAGCAAAAATATCCCAATTAATCGTTATTGTATCTTCTGTGGAGAAAGACTGGCAAGGGTTACAGTTTGTATAAATTGTAAGAGTGAATATTTCAGTGATTTACTACAATGTCCGGTCTGTTCTGCTCCACAAGCGATTGGAACACGAGTATCCGACCAAAAATCAACACCTTGGTATATTAAAAAACTCCTACCTTTTGATTCAAGTCTATTAATCGTATTTATTCTTTCTTCATATTTTATATTCCAATCAATTATGGGAATACTTATTGTTCTTGCTTTACCATTTAATCTTTTTGATGATGAAGTAGTTATAGCATTTTTGAATCTTATAATCACTATTATTTCAAATCTCGTCTTTATTTTCGCTTTAGCAAAAATTTTACCATTTACTGTGAAAAAGATAAGACCTGTGGAAAAGAAGAAACAAACTGCTATTTTCACAGGAGTAATATTTCTTATATTGCTAGCTTTACTGGAACTAGGAATTATCCTAATTGATTTCCTCATGGATGAAATGTCTGTTCCTCAAACATATACAACTCCATATGATGATTATTTCATAAATCCTCTAATGATATTCCTTTTTTCTCTATTAGTAATATTCATCGGGCCCTTATTTGAGGAAATTGTGTTTCGTCAACATGTAATATCATTTCTAGAAGAGAGAATTTCATCAAAGGGATCTGTGATACTACTTAGTAGTATTATATTTAGTTTAAATCATCTACCTGCCGATTTACAGAATGGATCATTTAGATTTACTGCTGAACATATGTTCGTTGTTTTCTTTCTTGGAGTAGTTCTTGGACTAATTTACTATCGGTATGGATTATTTTTTGCAGTATTGTTCCATTCTCTATGGAATTCCTTTTCAATTCTTGCTCAAATAGGAGTATCAACCTCAGAAATATCCGATTTTTTGGAACTATTACTTCTATTTTCGTATTTACTGTTATTATTTCTTACAATTTACATTATTATTCGAACCTTTGTTACATTGATGAAACGGAACCTTATAGAGTATCTCAAGAGATTCATGCTCTATTTGAAGAATTATCAATTATTCACCAAAGAGAATCGATTCTTTTTTCTTAATGCGATTTTCATTCTTGTGTTTGAATTCGTCAATGCGCTCCTACTAACTTCTAATCCAAATAATTTACTCTTTGGTATATTACTACTTGGGTTCCACACATTCGGCTTGATAGCTGGATTTCTTGTATTTGAATACAAGACAAAAAGAACTGGTCACATCAATCAGATTCCAGAAATAAACCTATAGTACAGGAGGCTTTCTTGAAGAAAAAAGAGAAAGCATCAGAAGGCATTCTGAGTAGTACTTAGTAAGGCTCGTGGATCATCAATGAATACAGGGATTGCAGCAGCACCACGTTTTACTTCAATATCGTCCATTCCTAAAATTCGAACTATTTCCTTGAATCGATTTCTTATGGTAACTGGAGTAGTTTTTGCTGCACGAGCTATTTGCTGTTGAGTACGCCGCTCTCCTGTTTTTACTCCGGCAATATAAAGACAAGCTGCAGCGATAGACATTGGATTTTTACCAACTGTAATTCCACATTCTCGGGTTTTTATCGCGATCTTCACTGCAATCATTCGTGTAGGCATAGATAGTGACAATTCTTCCCCTAAACGATGGATTAAAGCCTCGTGTCTTCCAGAGTCGGGTTTTGTTCTTAGATGCTGAATTATAGTCCTAACACACCGGCCTAACTCCTTTGCAGAAACATTGGCGTTAATGGAGACATCTTTTAGTGTAAGAGGGATTTTAGTCTTCCGACAAGCAAGATATAGACTCGCTGCAATCATTCCATCAATTGAACGTCCACGAATCAGATTCTTCTTAAGACATTGCCGATAATACGAACTCGCCATTTGAGCTGTTCTCTCTGGAAGTTCCATTTGGCTACGAAGACGTTTAAGTTCTCTCAAAGCGATTCTCAGGTTGCGTATTTCACTTTCATGAGCATGATTATCTACATTTGTTAATCGATTATACGCTAATCTTTTATTAGATGAAAGTTTTCTTCCTTTCCCATCTTTCCGGGATTTACTAATTTGAGTTTTAATCCCAAAATCTGGTTGAAGTAAAGATAAAGGAGATCCACCTCTTGAGCGATCTTGTTCCTCCTGATAATCATAAGCTCGCCATTCAGGTCCTTGATCGAACATTAATGAATCTACAACCACCCCACAACATGCACAAATCCATTGACCTGACCTCGGATCAGAGACTATATTATCTACCGCCCCGCACTCTGGACATTTTTGATGATTAACAAGATTTCCTTGACCCATATCTAATCGAACCAACACCCAATTTAAGGTTTTAATGCCTATCTAGAGAAATGTTCCGTTCATTTTAAATCAAATTTATATTGAATAGGCTCAATCAATCCTCAAAAGAATTTTCTTATTATTCCAATTTTCTGATTCCAGACACAACCTTCTTTTAAAGACTATTGTAGTATTAGAGGGACAATTTCCAAAGTCTAGTTAGAATATTCGATTTAAGGACGATTTTTCTAGGCTTAACAATGACAAACTCTCTCCACACCTTACTTGATAAAAGAGCACGAAATAATTCATATTGTATTCATAGTATTTTTCGAACTAGTAAAATTGATTTTACGATTATTCTCTAATTTGGCTTTTGCTTTAATAAATTGTATTCCAGCTTGATAAGAACTTCTTACAAGTGGACCAGAGACTACTGCAGAAAAACCCATCTCTTGGGCTATTTTTTCCCAATACAAAAATTTTTCTGGTTCGATAAATTCTTTAACAGGAAGAGCTTTCCTAGAAGGTTGAAGATACTGGCCCAGTGTAACAATATCAACACTGGCTTCTTTTAGATCTTCAAGTGACGAAATAATTTGTTGATCAGTTTCACCAAATCCTAACATTATTGAAGATTTTGTAAAGATTTCAGGGTTCAATTCTTTTAAAGTTTTTAGAACAAATAATGATTGTTGATATTTAGCTCGTGGATCACGCACTCGTGGGGTGAGAATTTCCGTTGTTTCGATATTGTGACCTATCACATCAGGTTCAGCACTAATTATGGTCTTCAATGAACTCATACTTCCCTTAAAATCTGGAATAAGTATCTCAACCATTGTAGAAGGTGTTTTTTGCTTTATAGCCTTAATACATTTAGCTAGATGGGCTGCTCCTCCATCAGGAAGATCATCTCTTGTAACTGATGTAAGAACCGCAAACTTTAATTGGAGTCTGGTAACTGCGTCCGCCACTTTCGTTGGTTCCTCATGATCTAATACCTGATGAGGATTTTTAGTATCTACATCACAAAATTTACATGCTCTGGTACAATAAGCCCCCATCAATAAGAATGTAGCTGTTCCAGACTCCCAACACTCAGTCCTATTTGGACAGAACGCTTCTGTGCAAACAGTATGAAGTCCTTGATCGCTAATTAGCCTATATACTTCTTTAAATTTAATATTAGTGGGGAGTTTGGCCCGAATCCATGCAGGTTTGGAAGATCCTTTCACTTATTCATCACACAATGTAAAACTGAGAATTATCTTTGATTAAGATGTAAAAAGGTCTTCATTTATAATTTCGCCTTTGATACATCATTCTGAAGAAATGTTCAGTAGCCATTTATAATGCAAAAATATTGGCGTAATTGCATCCAAAGTCTCCATTAAACTTTTTACACTTGGTGTAAGCTAGCATGTTATCACAAACAGATCTATTGAGCGTATTAGAGTCCTACCCATCAGAACGCATTATTTCTGGAGTTATATCGATATTACTTCTTGTAGTATTCCTTCTAGAGCTTCGGAAGTATTTGAAATATCGATCTTATCCTGATATTATGGAATTATCAGCTATAGGATTTTTGGGAACGGGATTATTTGCCTTGACAGGTGACATGTTGCTATCAGGATTAGCAGGTATATTGGGGTTAATGATAATCGGAACGTTCGAAGTGCGTGAAAATCCTATTTGGGTACGTATGATGGGAACCTTCACAGTAAGTTATGGCTTTTTCTTCATAATGGTTGCCGTTGCATTTGTGACTTCTAGATCCATACCATCTTTAGGAATTTCTATAAAGAACTGGCTTATTTCTATTGGTTTTAATGATACAATTGATATTCAACAATTCTTCATAGGTATCGGTTATAACTTGATAATATGGGTAATGGTATTTACAGCATTTCTCCTATTTGGACGCAGATTCATTGTAGTTACACGATTTATTAGTCCACAGATGACTTATTTAGTATTATATTTGGTTGCAATTCTAATCCTTGCTAATTTAAACTTACCAGATATTGTTAAGTATCCTGCAATTTTCTTGGTAAACTGCTTTATCTACTTGATTTCTGGGTACCTCTTAACATTTCTTTATGCAATTAAACCTCTAAATGATGAAAGAGTTCATAGGATAATTTCAGAAGTCCAGGAAAAAATTCACACTCCAATTCGAAAGATAGGGATTGTAAAAGCTCCAATTCTAAACGCATTTGCTTTTGGGCCATGGTTTGACCAGAGAATTGCTTACATCGCCTCTGATTTAGATCAATTTACTGACGCAGAAATACGGGGTATTACAGCCCATGAACTTGCTCATGTTAAAAGAAAACATACTCTAATTTTATTAGTAATTACTGCTATTGAACTTCTCATAAAGTGGAGAATTGATGCTCCTTCTACCTATTGGGACTTTGTATTTCTCGGAGCGCAAGCTTGGAACTTTTTAGAATTCTGGTTACTCAATATCGTATTATTTGCCTTCTTATTAACATTTGTCAAGATGTTAGAAGGACAGGCTGATAAAATCACTAGAGAAGTTGGGTACGGAGTGGAACTCGCAGAATCCTTATATAGACTAGAGGGATTCTATTATGGGATAGCGGGAGAAATTGGTTTCAATACCCAGTTAATGACCGGAAAGAAACGGACAAATGATGAAAATATTCGTTTTATGGGTGACCAAGCATTCTATCTGTATCAAAATCTTGCCCCTAGTCGGATGACATGTTTCATGAATTTGATTGCTTCACATCCTCTAACATCCATAAGGTTGGCAATGCAGACTGATCATTCCATAGGCGCTGTAAGGGCGGGATTCATGATATGGACCTTACTACTTCCAGGTTTTCGGGGACGATCAATAGCTCGTCTACAGAGCGCCCATACAGATATCGCTCGTTTACTTTCAAAAAAGTATAAAGATGATTTTGGTACTATTCAAGATTATTTAGATATTACTTATGAAGAAGAAACCACCAAGAAATATCTTAATCACCATGTTCTAGCTAAACCGAGGTTAAAGAAGGATACCGCTAAATGGGGTAAAGTTGTTGAATATAAGATTACAGGAAACATTGTTTCACCAATTCAATTTGTATTAGAGCTAGAGGAAGATAATCATACACGTGTGGATATTCATAAAAGTGACTATGATTTCGTAATTGCTGATCCTCATCAAGAATACTTCCTTAAATCAGGAAAAAAAGCCATTTTAAGAGATATTGAGATTATTGATGGAAAATTCAGAAAATTCATCTTCGATTCGAATAAGAAGAAGATAAAATCGAAGTCAATTGGAATTAGCCTATCTAGTTTCGAAAATTCAAGGTACTGGTTCCTTTATAAAAATGGATCAATCCAACCTTGGATTTTGAAGCAAGCTACAATAAGTGATACATTTCAAAAATCAACGTTTCTCTTGGAGGATGAATTTCAAACTGAACATCGCTTTAAAGGGAAAGATTTGATAATTGATTTACCCCCCCAAATCCAAATGATAAAGGCGCGTAATTGGGAGAGGGAAAAACATTTCTTTTCACGATTAAAAGCTCTAAACGAGTCATTTACTCTGTATGACAAAGAAGATTTCGATATTGGATCACCCACGAAGGTTCTGTCAATATCTGACAATGAAATTGAGTTTCTCGAAGGTCGAACCCCAAAGAGTTTAACTCCCAATAAAGTCGATGCTTTAGTATTAGGTTACCCTTTCTACTTTTTCAATCTGAAAAACGAAATGGGAATTGGAAATCTTCTCTCACTAAAAATATTCAATAGAGGAACTCAAAATAGTTATATTGGTCTTTAAGAAACCCTTTTAGAACGAAAAGGGCTTTTTAAACACGATAAGTCATCATTCGTCACTTTAGATTTTACAATCTCACGTTATGGTTGATTCATAACTTCTTCAGTGATTTCCATGGACCTATTTTGCCTGTTTTCTAATGATTCGGAGAGATTCGTCATCTCACGTGACCTCAAAGATATATTTTCTTTAATTCCAGTTATATTCTCCTCAATCCCTTTTATTTCGTTTTCACAAATATTTAATTCTCCATTTATTTTCTTAAACTCAGTGGAGGTATCATCTTTGATTTTTCTCTGTTTTAGCTCGTGCCATTCATTCTTTTGGGGGTCGATTTTTCCATTTTGGATATTCTTGAGTGCTCGACTTAGGTTTAAAATATTCTTTTGTTTTAAATGTAAGCTTGCTTCACCTACCGCCATCAATTCCTCCATAAGCGCAGAAATTTCTGGGTTATTCTCTGGTTCTTCTAAAAATTTCCGTACAGGATTCTCTTCGTAACTCAAAGCGGTATTAACTAATCCAAATTCCCCCGAAAGGCTTCCTCTTTGTACTTCACGAGCGTACTTTTTGAATATCTTCTTGAATGAATTTAAATGGGTACCTATTTCGATTTCTAATTCCGTCATCCTGATTCCCCTCTGTCGAGAATTGCTAATTAATGGATTTGTAACTAGAGCAGTTCTAATTTCTTCTTTTGCATTCAGAGATTCTTCTGCCAATTTTAGTTCTGCTTCAAGATTATTTTGTTCTTCCTCTAGTTGTTTGGTTTTTACCTGGATATTTTCTATGTCTCTAACAATTGATTCCAAATCTTCAATTGCTTTAACAACAGAATACTCTTCTTTTTGTAAATCACGTAGATCATTGAGTTCAGATGTAATTTTGGCAAAAGCAGCATAAATTCCTCGTTTTTTAAGCATGAAATCGAGCCCCATGATTGCATCAACCTGGGCCTTTTCTTTATTAATATCGTTCACTAATCTTGATAGATTTCTCACAAATTGATTGAGCTCAGAGGAAGTAAGTTGTTTCTTTCCTTCAGGTATCTTTAGCTTGGTCATTTGTGTATTAATGAAGTGCAGGAAGGGATTAAAGGCTTTGAGTGACCTAAAATAAATTTTCCCCTTTTTTGTGATTTTTTGAACTCCTTCTTCTGTAAGTTGGGGATCTGTTTCATCAATTAACTTCTGAGTATCCTCTAAGATTTTCTTTCGGTGTTTCTGAATTGATTTTCTAATTTTCTGGCTTTTATCAAACGCAATGCCTATTATCTTTTTCTTACGCTTTTGAATTAGTTCTATTTTTGTCTCTACTTCTACTTTCGACATTTCAACACCTATTTCTTTGATCTAAAGAGAGATGATATGTATAATTCATCTAATCGTGCAATTAACAGCTCAAAATTTGGACTGCTGTTTTTTTCATCCTTAAATCCAACTGTAATATGATTTATTTCGCTATTTTTTAGATCTAATAATTCCAAATCTCGTGTAGATGTATTAGTTGCACTCCAAATTTGAGGTATTAACGCAGATATCTGTTCAAAGTCTTTAGAATCCATATCAATGATGGAATCACCAGATTTTTTCATTCCGGTCAATGGAAATCCATTATCATCGCAAACAAACGAGGCAATGACTTTATTTTTATCTCCACCCGCTATCATCTGTTTGGATAGTATACCTCTCATTGATAACCGCATTTGATCCTCTAGATTTCTACCCATTGTATAGTTCAACCTAAATATGCGTAATTCGTCATTCAAACAAGGAAGGAAATTTCATTTAGAATTTTCGCTTTATTGGGTTCGTTTGTTAATTGAGAGTCAGAGAAACAAATTTTCCGAAAGGATAATATTTTCAAAGAAAACCATCTCCTTCTGTCCAAGTTTCAGTATTCAAGTCATTACTCGACGTGAAAGAGAAATGCTTATCCGTAGAATCAGAGTAAATAGATATCGGAAATTTGTAGAAGGAACATTCCTGATATTCTTAGTAATCCTTCCTTTGACTGTTTTATCCAGTTCAATTTCCTCAGTGTACGAATATCCACAAGCTTTAAACGAATCTATAAAAGAAATATCATCCACTGAAGTTAATTATGGCATATTAGCAGAAAAGAATTTCATTGGCAATTATTCATTTGATGTGGAATCCTTAGCAGATTATATCGATAGTCTGTATGAAACAACGGAAGCAATCTTTTATGAGTCGGTAGGAGGATTCTCAACATCCATAGCTACATATGAAGCTTTAGCAGTATTACGAATTTTCGGTTTGGATTATTACCAATTCTTTTCAAATTGGCCGGAGTACGAAGAAGCCATAAGTAACAAACTTCTAGTTGATCTAGAAGATGAAGCTGGTTCAGGAGGATATCGTCTAAGTCCAATCGTTTCTTCTCCGTCACTTGAGGGTACTTTCGGCGTAGTCAATGCTCTTTGGCTTATGAATCAACTTACTCGTCAATTAAAAGGAAAATCTCAATCTGTTATGAATTATACAATTCGTGATACTTTTGACCTGACTAAATTTGGTTTTCATGAGAAAGGTCAGAGTCCTGACCTTAAATCAACATTCCAAGCATTGTCGATTCTAGATTTAGTATACAAGGTTGTCATTGAAGTACAAGATTCGATTACTACACCAATTGTTAATCAAACAATAAGGAACTTCATGACCAATTATTCCGTGAATATTTTCAATTTTATTGAAGGTTTTTTGATAGATAATACTTATTTTTTCGATAATACAAGCTCCCGTACTCCAATTGAAGAAACATGGTACGCTCTTCAATCTATTGCAGTTCTTGAACAGTTTTCACCAAAAGTGGGAATTTCTTTACCAAAAAAATTAGTTGAATATCAGTCACAAATACAATCCTGGTTACCCTCCTTTCTTAAAACCTCTGGGATGACTAAAGGAGGATATGGATTCTATAACAATGCAACGACAAAAGAAACAGGTATTGTATATGCTATCAGTCATTTACTAAACATAACTGACGATATTGATCATATAGAAGCCCTAAATTTTGTTAATTCTTCTCAATTATTAAAGCGTGAGAATAGAACCTATATTACGTCTGAATTGCCCGATATTGGAGGATTTAGTTCAAATAACCTCACCTATTCCTCCCCAGATGTCAACCACCGAATAAATATTCATGATACATATTATGCGTCTCTGGTCTATTTATTGTCCCGTTCAGTTTTTGAATCAATAGATCTTGATCTAAATACCGCTTATTATCAAAAGAATCAGAGAATTAACAAATCGAATTATCTAATTCAAGGAGAAATAACATCCATTGAATTGGGCATGAAAACTTTCGACTATAAATCTCATGGTTCTCTAAGCCTAACAACCACTATTGATAATTGGGAAATCACTCACCCCTCGTATTCAGAGAATAATGAGGTTTTTACTAGAGAATCTAGTGCAATATACACGATAAACATAGAAAATGATAGTAACAACGATTTTAATTGGACCCTTGGTTCCCATAAAATTGTGAATCATCTTTCAATAAGAAACTTCCCAGTTATTCGATCTCCAGTGTATCTACAAAATTCCACGGTAATCGTGGGTTATGCACCAAAGTATGATTTTGGTACTACATTGATTCAACCAGGTGTCACCGTGAACGCAACAGTATATTACCAAAATAGATCAGTTAATACATATGAAACAATAAATATTACTATCGGAAGTCTCACTGTTAATATAACCTCACCAAGTGACCAGATTAGCAATTTACTTACATATCAACCGATGAATCAATCAACATATTCATTTAATTTCGAAATTCCATTTAACAATCAAGCACTTCTCGGGACATGGGATCTTTCATTCAAATTTAATAATTCCTTAACAATTTTAGATACATATTATCCTTTAGAAATTACTGATGAAGTGAAACTAGTAAATATAACAAAATTACCCATATATTACCCAGGTTTGCCATTAGATATTAATGTGTCACTAGAATACTCTAATGGATATTTTACACCAAAGGCCAACGCAAGTTTACTCTTTATTAGTAATGAAACTCAAGTAAAAGCCTTCGATGTGAAATTATCACACAGAACAGGAAATATCTATTCCAGTATTGATCAAATATGTCCAATTCGTTTTATTACAGGGTTTTACAACCTTTCCGTAAAATTAAGCTGGAATTCATCATCATCTTATCAATTCAGTACGATTAGCAATAGCTCATTGGTGGATATTCAGATAGGAGGAACTCCCGTTCTTTATCAATCATCAATTAACACAGATCAAAGGGGAAATCTCTCCATATCGAGTAGCTACACAATATATTATGGAGAGAGGCTTAATACTACTTCTGTTGTAGCAATTAGTACACCTTTTGGTATCTACAATATTACAGATTCAGATGTTAATATGATTGGAGGACTTGTGAATAATTCTGATGAAACAGAATTTATACAACGATTCAAAGTTGTCCAAGTAAATGAATCTATCTTCCTTAGTGCATATATTAATCCGAATCTGGTGGAAACTACCTTTGGAACACGATTCAAAATTAAGTCAGAATGGAATGATTCATATGTGTATATTCGAAACCCATCAGATCCCTCACATAATATGAATTTCAATTTAACTCTTTCAGGAGAATTCTCTATTACCAATATAGAGTATTATAGTCTTAATGAAGAAGATGGATTACCAATTTATGCACTTGATACGGCTTCTGTTATCACGATTTCATTCGAAGTTGTTAACTCTGAATTTAATAATATTCCAGTCTCTAATATAAATCTATATGGGATACTAGATATAGAAGGAAAACTTGGAAAGCTTAATCAATCTCTGCCAAGTATTACATCGGCTATTGATGATAATGGAACCCATATCTATCTACTATCAATTCCCCCTGCAAGTCTAGATCCTAATACCTATGTAGTCTCAGTATATTCAACGACTGGAATTTCTCCAAACCTTAAGATTGGTGATTTAGAACCTGGATTTAAAATTGTATCTACACTTACTCCTACACCGATCATAAAACTACATGAAGCTTTAATTCTGATTATGGTAATTACAATGATCGGTTTACTTTATGTTAACTTGAGGAGAAATTCTTAGCTAAGTCCGTACTTATTTCTAAAAACCACTCCATAAAGAAATGAGTTAAATTCTCAATTTGGTTTCGAGTAATATTCGGAATATGAATACCAAGAATTACGATTACAGGTACTTCAGTATTTTTTGCTACAATTTGAGCTAATTTACCAGCAAGCTCCGCATCTCGATGAGTGGGGACAGAAATACAGTGAAGATTAGCTGATTTTACTCCATTCTTACGGATATAGGGAATTCCGACACCGATTCCCCCTAGATGTTCATCTGGAGTAATAACATCAATAATGAGACCATTAATTTTGGAATAAACAGTAGTAATCATTTGATAGGTAAGATAGTTTTTCGTATAATCTGCAAGTTTCTCCATTATATTTCCACTATCATAGTTTTTTGCTAGAAGAGAAACTTACATTCCGTATTCTTTGGTCAGTTAACTTGTTTATTCAGAGGCTCCCTGATTTTCTTCCATTCTCCTTTCTTTGATGCTTTGATTAAGAGATTGGATATTTTCTTTTAATGCTTCAATTTCAGATTCCAATGTAGCGATTTTTTCTGATGTTATGTTTTTTTCTGTATTAAGGTTTCCAATGTTATCCTTAATCTCCTCCATGTTTTTCCTCTTCTGTTCTATCTCCTTTTGTAGATTACCAATCTTATCTTGTAGATTGATTTTAGTTACTTCATGGCTTTGGTTTTGATCTTCTAATGTTTGGATTTCTGTTTTAAAATCTCTCATTCTTTGATCAAACTCAGTTTCTTGATTTTTCAATAGTGTGGATATTTTCTCCAGCTCTGTTTGAAGTTCTTCAATCGTTTTTCCCTTTGCTTCTTTTGAATCTTCAATTATCTGTCCCACACCCGGTGGTGAACAGACAGGACAAGGTGCACGAATATAATATGAACCACACTTAAGACATTTTGGCACTTTTAATTCACTCCAAGGGTATTCTTTAGCTCATTCACTTCTTCATTTAATGCAGCTTTATTAGTTTCAAGACTAAGAATTCTCGCTTTAAGAGCATTGGTTTCTTCAAGCAAACTCTGACTGTCACCAGATAGTGTTGTGCTTTCTTCTTCTTGTTCCCTTAATTCACGTTCTAATTCCGAAATTTTTGAATTCAAGGGCTCTAGTTCAAGTATGAGTTCTCTCTCTCGGTCTTGGAGTTGGGAAATTTCTTTCTCCAAATCCCTGAGTTCTACTGTTTTAGCTTCTTTTAATTCCTTTAAATCAACTTCAGCTTTCTCTATCGACTCAAGTAGCTTAATTGGATCAATTAACCTCACTGAGCTCTTTTCTTCAACATTTACTGTTGATACAGGGGATTTGGGTGAATCATCGGGGGTACAAAATGTACATGAAGCTTCACTATAATAGGATCCACATTTAGAACAAATTGGCAATATTGTCTCCTCATTCTGATGTATCTTTCAACATAGACAAGGACTAATATTTTTTAACACTTTGCTTTTTTACTCGCAACAATACTTATTCTCTTGAGTATGTTATCAAAGTCATTGTTTTTCACTATTGTGTTTGCTCCTTCCAAACAAGAAAATACTCTCCAGATACTAGGATTTACAAAAGGCAAGCTCAATCGAAGGAAACCTCGTTATAAAGGTCGAATTCATTATTATTACAAAAGACAGACACTATGGCGCCCGCGTCAAATTCTTTGGGAAGAACAGGGAAAATGGAAGGCTTATCCTCCTGAAAACACAATTCAAGATATTCTTTCAAAAGCAAAATTTGTTTTTCTCTCTAATGATTTACCTGAAACAGAAAAAACGGGAATAAAGCAATTTTGTAAAGACTTCAACTTGTCTATAAAATTTTCCATCCGAGATTTCTGTCCTTTCTGCTTATTTACTGAAAGAATTACATTACTGAAATCTAAGGGTAACTACAAGGCTTATAATCGTGAAATATGCAAAGCCTGTGCGCTACAAGAACTAGAAAAAGAGCTTGAGGCTAGAAAAATCAACCTATTGGGGAATCCTGGATTTAGAAAATATGCAGTTTCAATTCTTAATCGGTTTCACGATATACAGCCTGTTACTGAGACACTGACCCAAGGAAAAGCGACTCTTAGTGAGTTGACTCTGATAAAGAAAAATCAAGTACAGGATTCACCTCTAAAACCAGTTAAAGTCAAAGATTCAAGCATCGATACCTCAATAAAAAGGATTCTGAAAAAACGAGGTATAAATGTCCTATTACCTATTCAGGGAGAGGCTTTAAAAAATGGATTACTTAGAAATGAAAATTTACTGATTATAGCTAATACCAGCGCAGGAAAAACACTAATTGGAGAGATTGCAGGAATTTCAGCCACTTTGAAGGGAAAAAAATTCGTATTTGTTGTTCCATTAGTTGCTTTAGCGAATACAAAGTACGAGGAATTCAAACAAAATTATGGAAAAAAAATACAGATAGGTATTCGTACTGGTAGATCCCGAATATTTGATTCAATGAAAGAGAAAAAACTATTCTATAAAAACCGATTCTCAATACAAAATTCAGATGTTATCGTGGCGACGTATGAAGGGCTAGATCTTTTAATTCGTGGAGGACAAGTTATTTTCAACGAAATTGGATGTATCGTAATAGATGAAATACAAACTCTGGCTGATCCAGAAAGAGGACCAACGCTTGACTGCCTTCAAGCTAAAATCCGTTCCTATTCTAAGAATGTACAAATATTAGGACTTTCAGCAACAATTGGAAATCCAATCCAGTTTGCACAGGATCTTTCATTAAAATTAATTTCAGTAGACCATAGACCAATTCCATTGGAACAACACTTACTGATTTCAAGAAGTGTTCATGAAAAAATGAGACAAATAACAACTTTAATTCTAGCAGAATTGAATATGATCTCACAATATGGTTTTAAAGGACAAACAATTGTTTTTACAAATTCAAGAAGGAAAACAAATGAAATTGCGGAAGTCTTGCGTGAATCGGGTATAAAATCAGCTCAAGCGTATCACTCAGGACTTTCTTATTCGCTTCGAAAACGAATAGAGATGGATTTTTCCTCAGGTAAATGTACAGCCATAGTTGCAACCTATGCGCTAGGGGCAGGAGTTGATTTTCCAGCCTCTCAGGTAATATTTGAATCAATGATGATGGGAAATCAAATACTTGATCCTAACACATTTACTCAAATGACAGGCCGAGCAGGTAGATTAGGAAAACATGATCGAGGTTATGCGGTTTTCCTTTGCTTGGGTGAATCAATATCCTCTCTAGACTCAAAATCCGAAGTAGAGATTGCTTTAGAACTAGTGAATTCGAATCTCACTCCAATTTCACCTGATTATGATGAAAATGCATGTGGGGAACAAATAATCTCGATATGCTCCACTAAACCTAGAATGTTACCTTCAGAGGTTAAAAAGATCTATCAGAATATGATAGGCACAGGAAACCACGATTTTATGCATATCACAAATAGATTAATACGCAATTCATTAATTTCAATAAAAACGAAACAAGATTCTCGTTACTTAGAGGTGACTCCTTTAGGTAAAGCTTCAATCCTTTCATTTTTCCCCCCTGAAAAAACAATAAGAATTGTATCATTGATCAACAAAAAAGAGCATTTTTTATCCATCGCTCTTCAAATGAATGTCCCTCAAAACATCTATCTTTCAAAAAAACTCCATTCTTACCTTGAAAAGACATATCACATGAGATTTTCAACACGTGTAATTAACAGTCCTGTATTAGATGTAATGAAGGCTACGTTAAAGGGAAAAGAAGCAACTGAACTGAATAAATGGTGTTTGACGATATTTGCTAAATGGACACAAAATTTTTTCACTTGTAATTGTCCTGAGAATCCCTTCTGTCTCCACGGTTCAGAACAGATCGGGCGGTACATTGTAGATAGAAGGCTAGAGGGGAAGAATATCAATCAAATTTCACGATCATTCTCCTTTTTTGAGCTTCTCATCTATCCAGGAGATATTCTCTCATTTCTTAACGGGGTAATCCATGAGCTAGAAGGCATACAAAGAATTTCTGTAGCCATTGGTAAGAATGAAAACGAAAAAAAAATTAGTCTACTAATTGATAAACTGGAAATACCTAAGTAACGTGCTGGATGCACACATCTTCATTCTTCTCTTTTTTGGGTTGATTTTCGGTATTTCAAGAAAAATCCAATGCCTGCAAAAGCAGTAAGGAATCCCAAAATGTAGTAAACAGCAGCCATGACACTACTCATTGTACCTCCCAATCCTGCTATCAATAATCCCACAATAATAAGTAAAGAACCAATTAAAATATCATACATTATCGAGACCTCTTTTGTTTTTCCAGTAACACAATTTCAACTAAACCAATCAATCCCTAAAAGTTTTTTTAGGTGTGTTTATCTATCTCCTTTGTAACCAGTGTCTCAATGTAATCTAAATAATACTCGAGTTTTTGTTCAGTATCCCCCTCTGCACGAATCGAGATGACAGGTTCAGTCCCACTCTCTCGAACTAATACCCATCCATCCTCAAATTCAGCTCGAACTCCATCAATTGTAATACAGTTCTGTGCTTCTTTGATTAGTTGTGATTTTATATTTTTAACAATGATTGGTTTAATATTATCACTACAAGGTTTTCTTATCTCATCAGAAGAAGGAAATGAAGGTAAACTGGCAATAACATCAGAGAGTGGGGCCTCTAAACTAGATACAATTTCGATCATCCTAAGAGAAGAATAAATTGCATCATCAAATCCAAAGTATTCCTCCCCAAAATAATAGTGGCCACTGAGTTCCCCTGCAAATATTGCTCGTTCTTTCAGAAGTTTTTCATGAATCCAAGAATGACCAACGCGAGTAAATTCTACATTGGCACCAAGATTCTCTAAAAAACCGTAGGTTGCTCTGGAAGTTTTAATATCAATCAAAATCTTTCTTTTCGGATGTTTTTCTAATAAATGCTGACCAAATAACATTATAACTTGATCAGGATTTATTATGCCTCCTTTTTCATCAACAAATCCTACTCGATCTCCATCTCCATCGAAACCAATACCTAAATCATAAGATGATTGATTCATTGTTTCAATTATATATTTGAGACATTTAGGTTTGGCAGGATCTGGGATCATAACTGGAAAATTCCCATCAGGATTAGTATGTAATCCTTGAATTTGCATTTTTTTGGCGTTTAAGACATCTAAAACTGGATAGCATGTACCATTTCCAATATCGACTACCAATTTCATCTCTTTGTTTGGATAAAAGTGACTCTCTTGATAATTCCAATACTGTTCAATATTTACATTCTCTAAAATTGAAGTTTGTCCGAACGCATGATTCTTAATCAGATTATAGGCGTTCTGTTTTACGATTCTCTTTATATCAGTGAAAAAGTTCCCAATGTGAAACGATACTCCATCTTGATCACAAACTTTTATTCCATTGTAATCTATAGGGTTATGGCTTGCCGTTACCATGATTCCGAAGTCCACAGATGAATGATTTGCAGATAAGAAATAAATCGTTGGTGTGGTACATATCCCAATATCTTTCACATTACATCCTGCTTCTAATAATCCCATAGAGATCGCTGTCTTAATAATTGGTGAAGAAAGTCTAACATCACCGCCGATAATCACGTTTTTCTGCTTTCCGAATTTTGTACCAAAAGCTTTACCAATATTGATTACCGTCTCTAAAGAAATTTCCTTAGGAAATTTTCCACGAATGTCATAGTTACGAAAAATACTCTCAATCATTTTCGTTCATCTATATTTGAAATTATGTCAATCATTATTTTTTTCCTAATTCTTTTGTTAAAAATACTTATCTAATTTTTCTCTAGGTTTGTTCAAGATTGTTTGTAGATACTTCCATTTCCATGAATAACGGATAAACGGATAAGTTCTATGCTTTATCTCCTTAGTATAGTTCTGGAAAAACTTCATAAGTCTTTGATCTTTCTCATTAGGATAACCTTGGCCAAGAATTAACTCTGGAAGATTCCAAGTTTCCTCAATTTCCCGTAATTTGAGATCTCTAATATGTTTAGCTACACATGAAGCAGCAGCTACAACTGTATATTTTGAATCAGCCTTTGTCGAAATAATGACCTTTTTGGGGGTTTCTCCTGTTTGCAGAATTGATTTACTTTCATTTTTATCTGCTTTAATCGTCTTGATTGATACTAATTCATTTTTAAACCGTAAAAAATTAGTAATTTGGGACATTGAATATTTGGGAGAGGAAATTGTATCTAAAATTATCTCCTCAGAATTTAAATCGTGAACGAGTTTGCTAAAGTATCTGAGCTCCAATAAGTTCAGATTATCCTTAGGCCTATTGTTAATCGCTTTATCAATCTCGAGAGATGGTACTTCAATCACTCTAACTTCTTCCGCATGATGTTGAATTTCTAATGCAAGTTCACTTCTTAATTTTCTTGCAGCTGAACTAGTGAATAACTTAGAATCTTTCACTCCTTTATGTTGGAAATATTCAATCATATCTTTATTTACTGATAAACCAACAATGATTAGGGGGCCTATTACACTACCTCTTCCAGCTTCGTCAACGCCAGAGATTAACTCTCCCAATTTCAATCAATTCCAGTCATCTCTATAGCATTTTCTGCGGCAGATCTGGTTAAACCTTCCGAAAGTACTGTATATCGTTCAGAACGTATATGTTGAGCTTTTTGCAACGCTAGTAACATTATATCTCTGTCAATTCCTAGTTCTCTAACAGTTACAGGGGCAGAAACTTTCTTTAAGGATCTTCTAATACGTTTCCAATCCCCTCCATGTAGATACATCATTAAGATCGAACTTATTCCCGTTTGGTGGCCGTGTAAAATTTCGAAATCATATTCGGTTGATAAACTGTCTAGGGCATGACTCACAAGATGTTCTGATCCGCTTGCTGGTCGAGAAGATCCTGCTATACACATAGCTACGCCACTACTCCCCAGAGCTTTAATTAGTGCTCTGACACCCTTTTCACTGAAGAAATTCTGCCCTAAATCATGTATTCTTTCTTCTACCATTGTTGCGGTCATTTCTGAGAATGAAGCAGCATAGATATCATAGTTT
>JAEOTM010000049.1 GCA_016839815.1 Candidatus Hodarchaeota archaeon | reverse complement strand
GTTAAATACCATGGTCATTCTTTTTCTATCTGAATCAAAGAATATCTCTCCGTTTTCCTTGAGGATATATCCCTCTTCCCAGCTCGAAAGTAGGGCAGCTTTCATCCCTACAACGATTAATGCGCCTTCAGTGGGATCTCCCTCAACATCCCATTGATTCTTTTCATGAGAATAATTCACTGTGGCTGTATTACATAATGCTCCAGCTTTTAGTAATTGATACATATCACGTTGGTCTTTTATATTTATCTTCTCATTACCTTTAACCTGAATAAAATTTCCTTTGGGAAGATAGCCTGTACCTGTTATGTCAACATAACCAACTTGTGGTGTCCATAATTTTTGTACTGTCATTTTATTTTGAGTTAAGGTGCCTGTTTTATCTGAACAAATTACCTCAACAGAACCTAAAGTTTCTACTGCAGGAAGTTTTCGGATAACTGCGTTCTTCCGTGCCATGCGCTGAACTCCTATCGCAAAAGTTAATGTGATTGCGGCGGCTAATCCCTCTGGTACAGCTGATACTGCTAATGCGAGAGCTGTTTCAATCACTTCTATGAGCTCTCCCGTTCCATGTTGCATTGCTTCATCCAGCATTTCAAAAAAAGTCTCTTCTACTTGAGCGATTTGAGCAATAAGAACGATAAAAACTACTAATAATACAACTCCGCCTAAAATTTTACCTAATTGAGCGAGCTGAATCTGTAATGGGGTTTCTTGTTCTTCAGTTTCAACAGTTGATCTTGCTATATGCCCCATTTCGGTATTCATACCTGTCCCCGTAATAATTGCTTTTCCCCTTCCTTTGACAGTTGTTGTCCCCATATAGACTAAATTAGTCCTATCCGCCATGGGAATTGTTTCATCTTCAAAGGTAGCTGTTACTTTATCGACTGGAACCGATTCTCCTGTCAATAGACCCTCCTCGACACGAAGACGACTTGCTTCAAACAATCGGCCATCTGCAGCGATTGTTTCTCCCTCATAACATAAGAGGATGTCACCAGGGACAATTTCACGAACGTCAATCCTCGTTTCAATTCCGTCACGGATGACTAGGGTATCATCTCCTGTTAGTTCCTTGAGTTTTTCTAAAGCAGCTTCCGCTCTAAACTCCTGAATGAATCCCAGGATAGCATTCAAGATCACAATAATGATTATAATTCCTGCTTCAATCCATTCACTAAAAATAATTGAAAGTAGCGCTGCTCCAAGCAGTAAATAGACCATAAAGTCCTTGAATTGAAGGAGAAAGATTTTCAGGGGAGAAATTGTCTCAGCAGCTATTAATTCATTATATCCATATTTTTCTAGGCGTTGTGATACTTCTTTACTAGTTAAACCACGGTGAAGATCCGTTTCAAACCTTTTTTTCAAATCATCAACAGATTGGGTGTGAACTGGAACATTGGGGGAATTAGCATTACTCATAGAAGATTCCTTCTGTCTTAGACTGTTCCGCAGGTAGAACTATTAAAAGTTGATTTTAAGGAACTGGAAATAAAAAAAATCGATTTGTAAGAAATATCAATAAGAGTGAACTAAAAATACATATTACCAGTAAGATACCAATTGTAAGCCCTATTTCGAGTAATCTCTCGTCTAAATGCTAAGGATACCATAAAAGCACATCAATTAATCATTCATAATTCATACGGGACTTAGGTAATAAAAGATGCATTGAGAAACAGATTCATGACTTATGATTAATAACTACTTTTTAATACCAAAATTTTATTTATCCACAGAAAGAGCCGATTTAACATATTTTCCTAAAGGGAAAGGAAATAAAAACATAGACTCCCGATAGGAGAACTACTTTTTATTAGATTTAATTAAGTAATAGTAAGTGAATATATAATGAAGGATTTATATCAAGTATTATCCACTTTAGGATTCACAAAAGAAGAGTCTGAAGAAAATGAGATGATTCTAGATCTCGTTGATGAAATTTGTAAAAAAGAAATCGAACCTTATGCTCAAGAAATGGATGAAATCGGGTGCAGTCATGATAAGACTGGAAAAATTACTTATCCCCCACAGGCCTATAAAATCCTAAAAAAGCTTGGTGAAAGCGATTTAATGGGATTGGCGATCCCAGAGAAGTATGAAGGAGTCGGTCTTTCATTTGCTTTGGTAAATGCCTGTTACGAGAGGTTTTCACGCGCAGATGCTAGTACTTCTTTATTATTTGGCCTTCAGAATTCCTCATCAGATGTTATCGAGCATTTTGGAACAGAAGAAGCGAAAGAGCAGTATTTACCAAAACTCGCTCGTGGAGAAAAGTATGGAGGTCTTCTTTTCACTGAACCTGGTTCTGGATCAGACCTTGGTTCTCTAAAGACAAAAGTTGTTGATAATGGTGATCATTTTCTGGTAAATGGGTCCAAGAACTTTATTTCTAATTCAGGGATTGCAGATACCTACCTATTTTTAGGATCCACTGATCCAGAACAGAAATCAAAAGGATTAACAGCCTTTATTCTAGACACTGAGAACAATCCTGGATTTAAGGTCGCCCGTATAGAGGAAAAACTCGGTTTACACGGCAATGCCACTGGAGAAGTAACTCTTCAAGATGTAGTAATTCCCAAGGAGAATGTCCTAGGTAAAATGGGAAAAGGCTTCAGTGTGGTCTTATATGAACTTTCTGCAGCACGTATTGGAATTGGTGCACAAGGAGTTGGAATTGCTGATGCTGCCTACAGAAAAGCTGTGAATTATGTAAAATCTCGCAAACAATTTGGTCGTCCAATTGAGAGTTTTCAAGTTACTCAATTTAAGATGGCAGATATGTTTACGAAGATCCACACGGCACGGATTGCCTATTTAATTGCAGCGCGTATGAAAGATAAAAACCAAGATTTTGCAGAATATGCTAGTATTGCTAAGTTATATGGTTCCGAGATTTCTCAAGAAGTAACCTATGAAGCTATTCAAATGCATGGTGGCTATGGGTATGTGAAAGAGTATGATGTCGAACGTTACTATCGTGATGCGCGTATAACTCCTATCTATGAAGGTACTAATGAGGTCCAGCGTATTGTTATTTCTCGTGCTGAAATGGCAAAAAACTATGCCCCGGAATGATCATCTGGAGTTCTTTTTTTCAAAAAAAGGGGGAGTAGGGGAATCTCATTGAATTACACTTGATATTGGCTTCTTCAAGTGAATTCTCTTGAAATTCAGTATTAGGTATACCAAGATACAAACTATTATTCCCATAACACCTATGATTAATGCATTCCGTCTGGAAAGTGCAAAGAAGTTAATCATGGTGGAAAATACGAAATACAAGGCCGATCCAACTAAAGAGATCAACGAGGAAAACGTTGCTCGCTCCATTGATGTAATTTGGTCCTGAACAATCGCCTGAGTTAGAGGAGTTCTTGAACCCCTAGTTATCTGGCCAAATAATGATAGAAAAACCATTCCAAGAAGTGATGATCCAGCCATCAGACCAAAGAGGTATATTCCATCAATCAGGATTAAGAGGAACAGTATTGGAAAGTTCGCTAGTTGAGAAATCTTAGTTCTCAGAGCTAAGGAACTTACTCCTGCTGTAAGATTGAAGAGTGCGATAATGAAACCCATTCCTAATGCATTGACAGCATAATCGTTTATGAACGCATGTTGTGAAGCCCAAAAACCGATACTAGAGAATACCATTCCCGCAATCATAACTATTAGAACTAGTTGGAGTTCTTTTTTCACTGTTAATGAATTAATAGCTGTTTTAATTGCTGCTTTGGGTGATTTGGCTTGAATACGTGGAGGTTCTGTATACCCAAATGTAACCATTAGAGCAAATCCCATATGACCTAGGAAAGTTAAGAAAATGGGTAGTTTCAAGATGGTTAGAGTTGCTACAATACCCCCAAGGACTGCACCGACTGCGCTGGCACCAAACATCAGTGTCATCCTATTCGATACTAGCTTTCCAAAATACCCATTTGGATTGTTTTCCCTTGTCAATAGCGAATCATAGATCAGGGCAGTATCACTACCTGTTTTAAAGGTGATTCCTATCCCTGCTAAGAGTTCTGCAAATGCAAACATAAGGAAAGTATCTCCAATTGCATAGAGAAAAATTCCAGCTCCGAAAATTAGATGAAAAAGCGCTGTACATCCTTTTCGAGACCAATAATCTGCAAACGACCCACTTGGAACCTCTAAAAGTAAAATTGGGATCATAAAGATACCCTGTAATACCAAGATCTCACTAAAGGTTAAACCAGCCTGAATCCACACCAATGCTAAAACAGGAACCAATAATACTGTTACATCGATCCCTGTAATTTGGAAGATACGTATATTTCGATCAAACTGTTCTTGAGATAAACCTTCATGTTGTTCAAGATGATTTCTGTCACTTAGCATCTTGTTCACTTCATTTTATATTTCCGCATCATTCTATACACCATTTATGCTATAATTACTTTAAAAAACTTTGAGGAACTGAAATATCAGATATAACTGATATAAATGAAATCATCGAAGAAGCTTCAGAGCAATGACAAGAATAATTCAGGTGGGTTGGAATTTCTAAAGGCTCTTCACTGTGCTTAGAGCATCACGGTAGCTGGAGTGACAAGTGCATTAAAAATAACACAAGAATCGATATTCTTACTTGTCATTAAGTTTCCAACCGTAGTTGCGACGATTAGTGACGAATTTTTAAAAGTTTACCTTCTGCCAGTTCATTACTCTTCTCTTGACAATCGTGCAAATATCTTTGGGCGTAAATAGAAGTAATATATCATTGCTGCAAGAAGCAAGATGAATCCACTGATCAGAAAAAACAGTTGATCGTACATCTCTGATTGTGCATATAATCCTATATTTCCTGACATTTGTCTCACTACAAGTTCAAAATATAATTATTTATTATGTTCCATATGACGCTTTCTATAGGAATTTGGTTAAAGCTTTGGTATATATTTGGAAGTCTCGTGTGCTGAAGAGTACAAAATGTACTTCCCTAATACTATAACTAGGTAAACATTCTACAATTGTTTGTATTGCGAGAGGAGCTGCCTTATGAATAGGATATCCATAGATCCCTGTTGAAATTGATGGAAAAGATATTGAGGTGGCACCGACGATTTCAGCTTGTTGAAATGAATTTCGATAGGAGCTTCTAAGCAGTTCTTCTTCATTCTGGTTTCCTCCTCTCCAAATCGGACCAGGTGTATGGACCACCCACATGGCTTGTAGTAATCCTCCCCGTGTGATCTTCGCTTCACCTGTTTTACAGCCATTGGGATATTTCTCGACACATTCTTCTAGAATTGATGGTCCTCCCACTCGATGAATAGCCCCATCTACCCCACCCCCACCTCTTAATGATGTATTCGCTGCATTTACAATTGCATCTGTTTCTTCTAGAGTGATATCTCCATGTATTAAACAAATTTTTGAATTCTTAATATTAACTTCCATACTTTCATCTTACTTTAGTATTTTTCAGATAATCTAACTCGGCGTGTTCCTTCATCAAAGCTTACCATTCCAACATCTCGAAAATGCTGCACGATTTGCTGAACAGTAAATGTTGCTATTCCAGTCATCGAAGATAATTCATCAACTGTCACTTGTTCTAAGCTTATTAGATGTTTAAGGATACGTCCCGATTCTGTTTCACCTAAAAATTGTCCGATTACTTTATTTTCACTTAAAGTTTCTCGAGTATCAGTGGACATTGCTTGAATCTTAGTTTGAGCTCGTTCTAGCTCGTATTTCTGCATTTCTGTCTCCTCACTGAGCTGCTTCACACGATGTTCGAGTTCCATAGCTTCCTCTTTCCGAGCCAGTAATTCCTCTATTTTCTTATCACGAGAAACGAGTGTATTTTCCAGTTCATCTAACTTCGCTTTGATTTTCTCTACTTCCTCCGTTTTATTTTGATTTTCGCTTTGAAGTGATTCAATATGACGTTGTGAAAGAGATTCTTTTTCTATAGCTAGTGCTTCTTTTTCTTTTAGTTGTTTTACTAGCTCCTCATATCTTTCAGTCATAATTTTCTCTTTCTCGACTGCAATTGCTGATGTTTGCCTTAGCTCTTCAAGTACATCCACATACTTCTTACGAAATTCTTCTACCTGTTCATTAATAGCAAAAGCCCAGTTACTAGAATTCGTGTCTAACTTGTCCACCCGTTGGGATAAATCAAGCGTTTGATTGTTGAGTTCTAAACTTAATGATTCTAATGATGCTCGGAGTTCATCGAAAGTCGTAGTTACTTCCTTCTTACTCTGTGACCGTGCATCAACTAGACGCTGCTCAAGATTTTGTGAAAGATCACTTAATCGTGAGGCTGTACTTTCGATTTGTTTCTCAATGGAATCAAGTCTTCTATCAGATGGTTCCTTTTTTTTCCAGAACATTGGTATTCCCTAAATGCAACTAATTATGGTTAATCAATAAGTATGAATTATTCGATTTTGAAGGATGGACCTAATATAGACTTTTCTATTCTTAAACTATAACTCTTCACGAAATAAATTCTTAAGTAAGAATCAAAGTTTCAGAACATCGAGGGTTGAAAGAACAGAAGTCTTCCCCAAATGGATTTCTTGGACGTTAGTACGGTGAAACAAAAAAATAGAGAGATTTCCCTAGAAAAAGATGTCACTTGGAAATTAAGATCTGAAATAGAATTTAATCCTCAGTCAGAAACGTTCCTAGAGTATATAAAACGAGAAAAACTCATGTATGACCGATTTCGACCATTAAATAAGCTGATACCAATACTTGGATTACTCCTAGGTCTTTGTTCCACTTTTATATATTCCTCCACCATGTTATTTAATTTTATAGTATCTTTCTTTCTTGAAGGACAATATCTTGGACCCCCGGATCTTCAATCAGACTTTTTTTCGTTACTCGTTTTAACATCTGTATTAGCATCTGTTCTGGGGCAAATCCTTGTCATTTTTACATTGTGTTTCAAATACTTCTTTACAAAGGAGAACTGGTCGAATTTCCATGATCAAACAATTTTATTAGTAGAACGACTTTCAGAAATGGGTTTATTACAAGACTATGTTCAATTTGTGGATGATAGAAATGGTCAACCGGTGTTTAAGCTTCAAAAACTCTCTGTGGATTTTCAAGTACAATGGATTTTTCCATTCATTTTTAGAGCATTTCCGCCTTTACTAATTGAGATCATGTTTATTGCTCTCCTTCTCCCATTTTCTATAGCTACCCTGTTTTCCTTATTAGTCGCTTTAGTTGAGGGAAACATAATTATTACTCTAGGAATGGCTGGAGTATTGGGTTTAATTATCATAGGAACTTATTCAAATATGGTAACTATCATTCACAGCTGGTCGAACTATTCATGGATAAGAAATTTAATGATTTCACAACAACAGGGTATTCTTCACCAATTAACCCTATCTGATGATAATGATTTGGCTATTCTACGAAATGAGAATAATCTTAAACGTTTAGAACGTATGCATCCATTCCCACTTCCTAGCATATTTAGATTCACTGCATTTATTCCCTTAATTGGATCGCTCTTGGGCTACCTTGTAGGTTTCACTCTACTCTTCTGAACTTATTTTTTGATTAAGGGTTCTCTTATAGCCGATATCCCATTTCTGGCTGTAAGTTTAGCTTACTTCTAATATATATTCCACTTCCACGTGCAATTTCTTCATCTTTATCAGAATAGAGAATAGATTCTCCAATAAACTGACTACGAGTAGCGTGTACAAGTTTACCTTTGGCAATTAAGGTTCCAGAAGATATTGGTTTTGTTAGATATATTGTGAAACTTGCAGTCAGTACAAAAACGTCATCAACAACTGAATTAACTGCAAAAAATGCTGAATCATCAAGTAACTTCCAGTATACAGATCCATGAACTGCATCAGCAGCGTGATGAAAATCTGGACGCAATAGAAGTGTAACAACAGCATTCTTATCCGATATGGAAATTTTTGCATTATAAAATTTGTTTAATGGATGATTCTGATACATATTCGACAATTTAGTATAGTGATTAACCTGATTCAATTTCCATTACATCTTTGGGATTCATTAGATTTAAAATACCAACAGTCTCACTAATTTATGTATAATTTCGATTTGAATACTTTATTTTGTTTCTTCTAAGAAGGCTTTTATCGATGAATGGTAAGGAGAATTCAATATTTCCACAGGTTGAAATTATTTCTCCAAATGACGAATGTAGTTGTTCATTTTCTATCTGGATGAACCGTGTATGGGATATTCTCAACGAATTTGATGGTAAAGTCAATATTTCTAGTATAAGTTCTGATTCAAAACGAGCAAATGAACTTGGAGCAACGGGAAGAACAGTTGTTGTGAATGGAAGTGAGGTTCCAGTTTTTCTACTAAAAGAGACAATAACAAAACTGCTTAGCTAAGAAAGGAGTATCTGAATGAAGATTATTCAGGTCTTCGTTCTGGAATCATCCCGATTCGTCCACCTAAATCAGTTGAAGGATCAAAATATAATGCACAGTAGCAGTGTCCGAATTCTTGGACATCGAGTTCCGAGTATTTGCAGGGACAAATGATATCTCTGTCTAGATGACGATCATTTTGGGAATCTCTGCAAGGACAATTGTAATAGCCATGTCTGTTGAAGTTTTGCATTAATCCTTCTACAAGATCATGTAAGGTTTGTGAATTATCATTAAGTACCCATCCCTTCCGCTCTGCTATTTTCTTGACATAAGAATTAACATCTTCGTACGATTTTGTTGTCATTTTAACATATCCTCCCAAATATCAGGATTATAACCAGAATCGACAGCCAATTTATCAACAACAAGAAATGGAAAACGAGGGCGCACTCCAAACGTTGCATGCAACTCAGCTTTTAACCGATTTTTCTCTTCGAGAGGAATTTTATCAACATCAAGATAGGTAAAAGCATATCCTTTTTCTTTTAACCACTTCTTTCCTTTTTTACACCACATGCAGGTGCTTAAGGTAGCTACGAATATCTTATGCCTGTTATGAGGCCCGTCTACATTGACAACGTTATCAGGTATTTTAATTTGGTCTAATGACATTGTTATCCTCTCGAATACTCGGTTGTATAATTCTAAAGGTCTGGGGAAGAATTATTTGATTCGTTTATGTAAATAATGGCATTGAGCTCAAGCTACCTGAGATAAGATTCCTCCCTCAAAGCACTCACTTCAAGTAAAAGAGGAAGAAAATTGCTTAGATAGTAGTAAGTTCTCCAAGGAAATATTCTTTATCTTCTTTCTTAGCTATTTTGTCGGCAGCTTCATTAGCTTTAGTAATATAATCCTTTGATTCTTTATTACCAGCAATAGAGTGGGCTCGAGCCATTGCTTCATATGCGAAAGCGATATCAAAATCTCCGATCTCATTCTCTTTACAAATCTTAAGACATCTTTCTGCATGGTAAAGGGCAGCTACTGGTCGTTTTAAGATCGCATATACTCGTGAAATTTGCCAATCTCCTCGTTCAAGATTCATTGGCCCTGAATTCGAATATTTTCCAGAATTCACAACCGCTTTCCAATGGTGTCGCGAAGCATGGGCTGAATGGATCATATCATCGTTTTCATCTTGAGAGCGGTCTTCACCTTTATCTATCAAATCCCAAGTCTGATTAAAGAGTTGAGCAGCCATTTTTCGGTGCCATTCTATTTCACTGAGCTTTTCTTCACTCTCTTTTGGATTTGTCATATTTCATCCCAAATTTTAGTGGATAATAGAGATTTTCTAGTTATCTTGAAAAGTGTAGATTTCGTTTTTTCGGAATTCCTATCTTATTACGAAAATGATTTAATTAGCTCTATAAAGTCCTTAAGAGCTTTTTTTATCATATTATATGATCTTTCATAAGGAGGGTCAAAAAACGGATCAGGAACATCCTCACTCTGACCATAGACGAAATCAAGTAAGAGAAAAGCCTTATTTTTGTGAACGGATGGTATAGATTGCAAATGTGATCGCTCCATTACTAAAATTAAATCTACAGAGTCGAACATGTTAGGATAATCTGGATAGTATCTTGGAGTGAATTGATTAATTCTTTCTTGGCTCACTCCTTCTTTCAGTAGCATTACCGTTGATTCTTCTGAAATCATTGAATTCCGATATCTTACTCCTCCCGATTCAACCATGATCTTTTGAAAATTTTCATTTATTTCTTTTTTTATTAGGTATTCAAATAAGATTTCTGCATAGGGGCTACGAATGATATTTCCTGAGCAAACAAAATTAATCCCGATTGAATTCTTCTTAATTAAATTATTTAAGAAATTTTTTGAGCGATCTTTCACTTTTAACCCATCATTCTGAAAATCTAGTTCCCTTTATCAAAATTGTTCTATTATGTCTAAAATTTCTCTAGACTTATTGATGTGGTGATCACATGAAGTTTCTTCACATGCATTAGAATTCAGAACATGAACAGTAGTGAAACCGACTTCTTTAGCATATTTGAGCTGGGTAGAGGAGTCATCAATTACAACTGCATCTACTGGTGAGATTTTCATATCATCTACAATCCTCTGATAATACACCGTGCTCCCTTTCAAAGTATTTATTAGATCTGGTCCATATAATCTTGTAAAACATTCTATCACTCCCATTCCTGTCAAATATCCTTTCAAAGTCCACGATGATTCTCCTGAAGCTGTGCAAAGAGTATATCCACGCGCTTTTAGCTCGAATATTGTAGGAATCATCCCTGGATATGTTGATTTCACTCTTGGAGTAATCCATGCTTCTGCTTCAATAGTCAATTTAAACCGCTCATCGGATGGAGGGGGATTAATCTGGACAATCTTGAACATATCATTTACCCATTGATCCATCAATGTCTTAATAAATGGATTATATTCAATTAATGGACTATCTTTTATCGTTTGCTCATATTTCTCTATAAACTTATTGAATGCAAAGCTATTTGCTGATTTCCAATCATCTTTAGTACCACCATAACGAGGGACAAAGAATTGAGCTACCAAATCCCTCCATTGAGGCTCTCGAAGAGCATTATCATTTAACACTCCACCATCATCTAGAAAAATTATCTTTGTCAACTAGATTTGCACCAATAAAAACTTCTTTGTGTGAGGAGGGGAGAAAACTAGAAATCCATTATAAGGACATTTACAACAGAAGATTAGTTTCCTTTTGGAAACTAGAATAATCATTTTATCAATGTATTAGTATAAAAAGCAGAAAAAGATTACACTAGATACTTTGATAAAGTGTATAATTCTTACAAGGCATAGAATTCATAGTTCTGAGCTTTCTGAAAGGAAAATCCTCGTACCACGTAGTAATTTGATAATCTGTTCAGAATGTAAACATAAATAGCTTTTTCAAGAATTGTTGAAACTGGATTTTCAAGATTATTTTAAAGTTTTACTTATAAAACTGAATTTCCTTAGATAAACCACGCTCTAAGTGCGAAAATCAACTGATTTTCCAAAATTACCGTGATTGGTAATACGAATACGTGATTAAAATGAAAAATAAAACGTATCAAATTTACATGATTGGCCTCGCACTGATAGCACTGGTTTTCTCTGGTTCTTCAGGTCTTGTTGCACAAGCAACGATTTCAACGCCCGAAGAGATTCTATCTGATACCTTAGTTGGAACTGATCCGTTTGTAGAAGGATTAGAGCTTATTGCAGCTAAAGAATCAGCACTTATTGTCCAGTACTATCAGTATGGAGGACAAAAAACGTTCCCCCTCAATCCTGGAACCTCGCCCTTCAATAATCTCGATTTGATGTACATTGTAAGTTCTCGTCAAGATAATTGGAGACATTATTGGCCTCGGTCTATCTGGGAATTTAGGGATGGTGCCACTGTACTCTTTCAGTTTTCACAAGGTTTGCAGGCATCGTTGGAGGATGCACAATCTATTGTGGATGAACTTGATCCATGGATGGGTACAACTCTCGACGTTCTATATGGTGTAGAAGTCGGTGGAGTTACTACACTCTTCTACTGGGGATATTTAAGTCCACAAAACCATTCAGATTTCATCGTCAATGAATTCTACGATGTTCTAAGTGTAGGTGGCTATACTAACTTTATAACAAATGATATCATTGAATCAGCTCCTCTTTCAATTGTAGGTACTGGATTAGTGAAGCATGCTGGTAACTGGGTACCCTTAGCAGTAACCGCTTTTGTCCAACCTGATGGTATAGAGATATCTTCTGGAGTACACACTATGTCTATTTCGGAAGCGTTTGATTATTCAGGAACTGTACATCCTTCTCCAAATGCTTGGTATAGTGCAATTAATTTTCAACTACCCTATGTGGCAAATGTCATTGATATTGAACCTGAAACAGATAGTCTATATCCAGAACTGACAGGCAACTTTAATTGGACCCTTAAGGTTGGTATGTGGCAAAAAACCTATGATGATATTACTGTAGTCTACGATATGGAAGTTGAGGAATTAGAAACATTTCCTCAGATAACGGGTGATGTCTCTGTTGATACCGCAGTCCTCCACTCAATTACCGACCCAAAGCTCAACTACACGATCACCATGACGAATACTGGTGATGAGACTGCTTACAATACAACATTTGTTTGGGACCTTGGAGAAGAGGAAATGGAACCACAATATATTTCTATCTTTGATTCTGATAATTATCTCTTCGATGAAGGAATTGAATTGTATTACAACTATTCAAGTGGTCTTATGGTTAATGAACCTGTTTTATCAGAATATCTACATACACCAGGTTTCTACATAAATATTAGTTTAGATATAACTGGATGGTTTACTTATCTCAATGGTACTCCAGTTCAACCAGCTACCTCCTATAATGCGACCAGTGGGGTTCATGATATCGATTTAGAAGCCACTATGGAATCAGTCTATGTGAATAAATCATTCTTCAATTTCAAACATTCTGATAATATTGCTACTATCTATCAAAATAGTACAAATTATTTGTTTGGAACGATTGATGAACTCCCAATGGGAACAAGTGAAGAATTCTGGTGGGCGATAGATGATTTACCTGCAGAAGATGACACATTTATTATCCTAGGATTTGATGGAGACATGGATTTATCATCAAATGCATCAGGAGTTTACATACATTCGAATCTTATTTTTGTGGATAACACCAGTGAAGTTAGTGGTGGTTATACCAACATTAAGGATTGGATTGTAAATCAATCACTTGATGAAGGTTCCGATTTAAGATATCCTCCTATCGACCAAGGTTTCATCCCTGGTGTGATGTTTGTTTATCAAGATGCTGGCTCCCGTGAGTACTTTGGTTGGTCTAATGGATTAATATTCCAGTTGTATGATGACGAATCAATTCTAAAGACAACTGTTTCATTAAATTCAAGTATCTATGAAGTTGATGAAGTAGCACAAATCGATGTGACAATAGAAAATATAGGAGATGCTGTTGCTACCAATGTTCAAATACAAGGCTTCCATGCTATGATGGGCCCCGATTGGGACCTACGTGGCCTACAGGTTTTTACTGATGAAGTTCTCATTGGTACAATTAATCCTGGAGAGACAATAACTAAAACTTTCTTCAGAAATGTATCTACGTTCCTAGGCATTCATCCAGTAGGATTTATTGTTGACTACACGACAGAGCAAGATGAAGGTGTCGGAAGTGCATTCAATCAGACTGATATCTCTAATGTTGCTTCGAATTTACTCATCGCTCTAGTTCTTCCCAAAAGCGATAAAGCAGGCGTTGATGAACCCAGTTATCCTACTCCCATTGTAAATGCCTCTGTGAGTTGGTACGATGAAAATGGAGGAGACATTGAGAATGGTGATGTAATTGAGATCAGAACTGAGGTGAAAAATCTTGGTGATGAACCGACAACAATCAAATTATACTCCTACTTCCCTACTCGCATGGCCTCTATCGACCTTTCTCCCTCATATAATGGGAAGAACATAAAAGTTACTGATGAATCGGGTAATGTTCTCACAGAATATGATCAAGGTTTTGCCTTAGACCATACTGAATGGCCAATCTCCATTGCAGCAGTTGCGGGTATTCACTTAGTACCTGGGGCAACAATTGTATTCTACTATAAGGTTATAGTTTCAGATGCTGAATCATTTATCCTTCCACCTGCAGCTGTAGAATATGATAGTCGTTATCCAATGGCGGGTACTTCGGGTATGTCAGGTGCCAGTGGTGAAGATGGTGGTGGTATACCAATCACTTCAGGAATAATAGTCGGTGATGACTCAACTGGAACTCCACGAGTCTCATTCAAGATTCAAGAAGGAGGCAGTAGTTCAAGTTGGACATCATATAGTGATGTATCATTACTAGCTTCCTACGCAGCTGTAGATACAGGATCTCGAACAACTGACGGAGGAGTTGATGGCTTTACGACCTTGACAAGCTTCATACGAGATAATATGAGGCTCATGATTGTTGTCTTAGCCATCCCAGTCATTGTTCTTTTGATTCGAGAACGCCGTAGAAGAATCTAATTTAGATTTCTTCCTCCCTTCATTTTTTTTTTATTTTTTAAAATACAGAAAGGACTTGATCCTTGCTATGCTTATTTTTAATCCTATTTCCAATACGAAAAAGCGTTAATTTTTAAAGGAACATTCTTATGAGGAATATACAATGCCTAAGTTACAGGATAAAGATGTAACAGAAATATTTAAGGCATTATCCCATCCCATTCGACAGCAAATTATTCTTATTCTAGCCAATTCGCACGAGAGGCAGGGAGTTGGCTTCACGGCCCTACAAAGCTTTTTAAATTCAAATAGACAAGCAAAGAAAATTCAGGTAGGGTCAATCTATCATCATATTGGTTTACTGGGATCTCTTCTAACACAAACTTCAGAAAAAGCATGGATTCTTTCTGAAAGTGGTTGGTTCGCACATAATCTACTTAATTCAACCCAAGATAAATCTGAATTCCTTACTAAAGGCGATTTAAAGAAATCTTCACCTGCTTCTTATATCTGGAACATTCTTGCTCCCTCCTCTTTATTTTTCTTTGTCAAGAAATCAATCTTAATGTTCATAGGTTGGTTAATTCTCTTTTTCTTGCTCTTTGCGATTGTTACAGCGGAATCACAGTCAGTTTTAGTATTTCTTTTTTTCAATGCGGTGAATAATAAAAACGATTTCCTGCTAAGTTTGATCTCAGTCCTTATTTCATGGGTAGTTTTATCTCTCGTCACGATATTTATTGCAAAGATCCACTTAAGAGATAAAAGTGTTGTTTTCAAGGATATAATACCTCTTTCTACGCTGTTAGGTATCTCTCTCTTTCCCCTTAGTATCATACCAATTCTAGCGATATTTAATGTCATTGATATACAAACAGAAAATGTTCTTTCGCTTTTAGGGGCCATTATTCTACAATTATGGGTGATAATTCTTTCCGCAAGAGCGATTTCCGTCTATTTCATCATTCGTCTCGATCGCGCTGCAATTGTAAGTATCATCTCTGTTTATATTCTCGTTCTTTTGGGACTTCTACTTGAATTCTGAGGTCTTAACAATGAAAATACATCTTGAATGTATACCCTGTATTCAGAAACAGGTTTTACAAGCCGCACGGTTGGCCACAGAAGATGTAACAATTCAAAAGCAAATTCTCCGAGAAACTCTTCAAACCATACATAATTCAGAATGGAATACGCGTACTATCCTTCTTGCCTACGAAACCCAAGCCATAGTTAGCCGATTAACTGGGAATACTGATCCCTATTCTGAACTCAAAAATAAATACAATCAAATTGTCCTTGATCTTTATCCTGACTTAAAAAAAATAGTAAAATCTTCCGACGATTTATTGTTAACAGCCTGTAAGCTTGCAATCGCAGGTAATATAATTGATTTCGGAGCATTAAAGCCTTTCGATGTCACTAAAACAATCAGTCAAATATTGGAATCCTCTTTAACCATTAACCACATAAATACTCTACGACAGCATTTAACCACTGCTGATTCACTCATCTATCTTGCAGATAACACTGGTGAAATCGTATTCGACAAATTACTGATAGAAACTATACTTCACGAATTTAATCTCACTCGAATAATATTTGTGGTGAAAAAAGACCCGATATTGAATGATGCAATGAAAACTGATGCAGAAGATGTTGGAATTTCTTCTATCCCTCAAATCGAAGTATATGAAGTTGAAAAAGATCGACGTGATCCAAAATTTCTATCATTCCTTCAAGAAACTGATGTGGTCATTAGTAAGGGGCAAGCGAATTTTGAAGATCTTCATGATATCGAAAATATTTTTTTTCTGTTAATTTTGAAATGTGAAGTAATTTCAAAGGAAGTAGGCCTTCCAGAGGGAAGTACACTTTTAAGTTTTGGTTCTAACAAGTTTGTTTCAGAAAATATTGCTGATTTTTATCTGAGTAGACCTTAATATTCTCTCTTCGTAGGTTGAGACTGAACAATCGGGGAGTAAGAATTTGACTTGTGGATCTCAACTAACAAACCTTGAATGAGCGATTCAAATCCCATACCTGTAGAAGACTCCGTTTCGTAAATTAATCTAATGGGTACTAGAAATTTTCTGGAAAGATACCTTCTAACATTCTTAACTGATCCAATATCGATTTTATTGGCGGCAATCACAAATGGTAAGTCCCAGAAATTACGAATTTCCTCTAAGAGTTCTTTTGAGGCGTTAATAGACCTACTATTAGACACATCGACAAAAAAGATATACCCGTCAGATTCTGTACTAAATTTATACCAATGTTGTTGAAAAGCCATCCCAAGATCGTAGAATTTCAAATGTGGCCTTTCACTAGGATTTTCTTGTGTAACAATATTTACAAGTTTTGTTGGTTCATATAAATCGAAACCTGCAAGTTGTTGGTCTGTGATATATTGATGGACGAATGTCGTCTTCCCTGAACGAGCTAAACCCAATAATGCAATGCTGAGTGTAGTCGAGGAATCCACCATTCTAACGATTGTATCACATATATCCTGGAAGTCTTTTTGGAAAGAAGATTCATGCTTTTCAAAAAGATCTGATTTGTATGACTTACTTAAAATTCTTAGAAAAGACTTGAGCTTAGAAAAGGAAGTATTGATGCTGGCGATAGCAACTAAAAGAGCCCTTTGGGCTTTTAAATAAGAAAAGGCTAAAAATCTTTCTCCGCAAACCCATCCTTGTATAGGAAGGCCATTATTATTCTGACTAAGAAGTCTACGAATGATAGGTAGACTTGTTGAGAGTTGGCAGTCATCGGGAGTGACAGAAATTGTGGAAATTATCTCTCGATTCTCATCATCAAACACCTTGACCGCAAGTAAAGTCATCTACTGGCCACCTAGAGAATTTATCCCGTTTTTTTTCTTGAATACAGTAGTTTTACAAGAAAAAATATGGCTAAATCAGTAATAAATAATTCTCGACAAAATATCCGCAGAATTTTAATTGGAAGATACAGAATCCCTATTTACTTAGCATTACTCACCAATATCCACTTTTTAGAAAAAAAGTACATATTTTGGCTAGAGTAAAGAATGGGTTTATTTAAACAAAAAACAGCAATTTTAAGATGTGGATTAAAAAGAAAGAAAAAAAGAAGAAAGAGATGGTTTAGAACTGGCTAAGCCATCTTAACCATGGTATTGATTGTTCGGGAACCGATCAACAGTTGTACGTTTCTAGTGCCACCAACTACTTCTGATATTTCAGAAAGACCTTGATAATGAGGCATTTTGGTTTGATCAGTAACACCAGTTCCACCCATTGCATGCATCAGCTCATAACATAACTCATGGTTCAAGAATGAACAATATTCTTTCATATGAGAGGATGTGGCAACTAGTGGGTTCATAGTGGGTGGAATGTCTGCGAGTTCTTCCTTTTTTGCATCGTAAGTTTCCGCTAATTTTAGGAGGGCCATTGTGGCAGTTGTTAAGCGTGCATGGTATTTTGCCATGACAGACATTCCAACTGCTTGATGTCTCAGGATCTTTTCACCAAATTGTTTTCTTACAGTCGTGTAAATTGATGCAAGTGTGAAAGCACCCCACATATTTCCTACACATTCTGCTGCAATTCCAATTCGTTCAGGTACTAATCCTTCAAATAGAATTTCATATCCAGCGCCATTATCACCTGTAATATAGTCTGTAGGAATGTGTGAGTCGTTGAAAATCGTTTTTCCAATATGAATTTTATTTACTGAGGGGATACCGATTCGTTCAGCTTTGAAACCAGTAGACCAGTCTTTATGTGAAACACCTTGAACCATTGTACTACGGGGATCTTCAGGATTGTAAACTGCGTAGACTACACATAAATCTGCTTTGGGGCTATTAGTTGTATAGCATTTTTCACCATTGATCACAATTCCGTCATCAACTTTTTCTGCTTTCACCTTCATATTAACTGCATCAGATCCTTGCAGGGGTTCAGTAATTCCAATGCATCCAATTTTCTTCCCATCGAGTAAATCCTTAAGATCGTTCACTAGTGGGTCTCTGCCTTCATTATGATGAGCGATTGGGTTAATCGCCAGAACGGAGGCGCCCAGAGCCATACTTAATTGTGGATTAAAGATATCCATTGTCCATTGCCTTAGAATTTCAGGTTTTAACCCGATTTCTAGATCATCACGATGAGGGTATTCATTAGTTCTGTTAATAAGTCCATGACTTCCTGCCCAAGGGAATAACTCATAAATATCCATACTATTATGTCCAGGAGTTCCTCCGATCTCTTCATCTTTCTCCAAACAGACACTCTGAATCTTCTCAACAAAAGCTTTATCCTCATCCGATAATAGCATCATCATATTCCCATTGAAGATCCCATACTGCTTGCTTAGGTTCATTTCAGCCAATACGGCGTCTTCTAATAATTGTGTTTTCATATATCTTCACTTTCTACCAATTCATTTCTTCTAGCAGATGCTCAATTCTCAACAATTGCTAGTTGATAATTAAGAACCTCAGAGTACAAATCCTACTTATAAGAATTAAGTCCGATAATTTAATTACATTTTATCCTGATCAATAGTTAGGTTAAGTAAGGATATTGTAGATGATTGTAGATTAAAATGAGGTTCTTTCTCATCAAAACACTTTTTTTTTACGTAATATGAAAGATATCACCGTAATTACGTTATATGATCTAATCTCATAAAACCATCTTTCTAGATTTCTTTTTGAGTATGAATGAATAGAATAATCTCAAAGGAATTCTGTTCCTCAAAGGGAATGAATAATTAAAATCACATTCAAAATTATCTAACTAACTGCTTATCAAGTTTTAAAGGATTTGTGATAAAATGACAACAACTTGGGACTTAACGTTTGTTTACAAAGGATTTGACGATCCACAAATTGAAATGGATTTAAAGAAAGCAGATCAGCTGGCAGACGAAATTGGTAAATACCGTGGAAAGCTTGCTACTCTTTCTTCCTCTGATTTTGTATTATTTCTTCAACAACATGAGGAAATTGGATCATATTTGGTGAAATGTGGCTCATTTGGGTCTTTACTTTTTTCACAGGAAACTACAAATGATAATTTTAAGGCATTATTTGCTAAAGTACAACAGAAAAGTGTTGCTGTGGGTAACAAACTTATTTGGATCAGTTTAGAAATAAACAAGATGGACTCCGAGAGTTTTACCAAGCTATTAGAGGACCCTCTTTTATCGAACTATCATCATTATTTGAAGGTTTTACGATTACGAGAACCTTATCAGCTATCTGAACCAGTAGAACAGGTTTTAAATCAAAAAGCTCTTGTAGGCACCAGTGCCTGGGTCAAGTTCTATGAGGAATATACTGCTGATTTTAAATTTGAGGTTGAAATTGAAGGAGAAAAGAAAGTGCTTTCCCAGGGGGAAATTCGCCCCTTATTCCGAGATCCAAACCCTATTACACGAGAAAATGTTTTCAAGGCCTATTATCAGAAATATATGGATAATTCTATTGCTATTTCGCATAGCTTCAATAATATCTGGAAAGACCATGGTCAGAATGTTGATCTACGGAAATACCCAACCACAATGACCATTGCTCATCTACGGAACCAAACAGATGAAAAAATTGTTGAAACAATGATGGGTGTTGTAAAGAAGAACTTTACACTTGTCCAGGAGTACTATAAAGCCAAAGCAAAGTTGATGGGACAAGGTGAAGTAATTAAAGGATCAGACCTTTATGCTCCCATCACCAAAGTTACCAAATATTCATGGAAGGAAGCAGAAGAGGCGGTAATGTCCGCTTATAATGAATTTGATTCTGAAATTGGACAGATGGCCCAACGGTTATTTGATGAAAACCTAATTGATTCAGAGATTAGGAAAGGTAAACGAACAGGAGCATTTTGTGCAGGAATAACTCCTCAACTAAAGCCTGTTATTCACATGTCCTTTGACGGTACTTCAGATGGGGTAGCTACGCTTGCTCATGAAATGGGCCATGCTCTTCACGATATGTTTTCAGCCCGTAAGCAGACGTTATTCAATTATCATCCTCCATTGGTTGTAGCAGAGACAGCTTCGGTATTTGGGGAACAAATACTTACTTCCAAACTTCTTAAAACAATGGACGATGAGGATGGAAAACTCACCCTTCTGGTTAACCAGTTGGAAGATGCAATTGGAACCATTTCCCGTCAAACAATGTATATCTTTTTTGAAAAAGAATGTCATTTAAAGGGAGCAAATCAAACCCTCTCATTCCAAGAAATGAGTGATATCTGGGACAAGTACGTCAAAGAGGCCTATGCTGATTCTGTAGATTTCCTTTCCGAACAAAGTGCAAACTGGGCATCCATTCCACATTTTCTCTTTACTCGTTACTATTGCTATGCGTACTCATTTGGCATGTTATTTGTCCTTGGTTTGTACCAACAATATCTTGAAGAAGGAAATTCATTCATTCCAAAATTAAAGAGTATTCTTGAAGCTGGTGGTTCCCAGTTTCCAATTGACTTGGCTACATCCGTAGGTTTAGATATTCGCAAGGAAGAATTCTGGCAAGCAGGATTTGATTATCTAAATGGACTTTTGACTGAATTTAAGGAAATAGTTGATAAACGTTCCTGAAATTCTCCTTTTTTCTCCTCTTTTTTTACCTGTTTGACCGTTTTCAATAAGGAAATCTTCCCTTTCCTGATATCAACACCCCCTAACGTTAACTTTTTTAGCTCAAGAGTTCTTATGAGCTCAAGATATCACTTGGAATTCTGACTGCAATGGTAGAACCTGATTATGAGAAGCTTTCTTTGGGACGAGTACCATTTGTCTGGAAAAAGAAGATCACTAATCTGGTGAAAGATGATCCTAACCATGCTATAACCCTTTTCTTTCAAAATTTTCGGATAAACAATGAACCAAAACAAATGATCTACGGTTTTGAGCAACTTCTCCCCGATAGCTTAGTATATATATTCACGCATCTGGAGGTGCTAGAATCTGAGCGATTTATTCAATTGCTAGAATGTTTTAAAGACTCAAGCTTTCTGGATGCCCTTCTTTCAGTCGAAATAGCAGAACAATCACTGTTTTTAACCAAAATTGTTCAAAATTGGGAGATCTTAGACAAAAATTTGATCAGAAGAATTTTGGGTAAATTAGATCCGAAGATCAGTGAAGAAAGTTATAAATCGCTCCTGTCTACTTCTGATAAATCCTTGGTGAATTTGCTTATACTTTGGGTCAAAAGTGATGTCCGTGTGTTGTATCTTGCACTCGCTAACTATATTCAACATCCTACGGATTTAATTCTTCCTCTCTTTCGATCAGTTCCCCCTGAAAGACTTATCGATGCTTGTTCTACTCAGAGTCTTCCAAATAAACTTTCCCCCAAGAAAATCGATGTATTTTTAAAATTGTTTGATATTTCAAAGGAAGAACTAGATTTTCTTGTCCAAAAATTCAGTAATACCTCTAGTAAAGCACAACAGCAGTTTATCGATTGGTTAGTCTTAAAAAAGGTCACGAATAATGCCTTTTTGGCCGCTATTCCTCCTAAACATCAAATTCAAACTGGTTCACTAATTAAAAGATTTTTTTCTCAAACAACTGAGGGAGAAAAGGAAAAAGAATTAAAATTTCTGGCTAAAACCATTAAATCATCACTATATACTGCTGCTACCTCAGTACTGGAAGTCGTAAGTAAGCGTCAAGACTCGTATGGAATTGATTACCTTTATTCTCTAGTTACTGTACTCGAAAGAGATCTAAATCAGCACTCCGAATTTTTTACTCCTGCATTTCAAAAATTTTCAACAAATGATAAGGAACGGATATGTTCTACATACTTCGAAACTAGACAAGAAGACTTGCAAGAAGTACTACTGCCTTCATTAATTTCTCTGAATACAGCCCAATGGAAGAAACTGATTAGCCAAATCATTCAACAAAAATACTATACTAATAGAAAACAAGTATCTCAACTTCTGGGAAGTTTTGATAAGAAAAAAATTAATGAAATCAGCAAATTTCTTATTAAAAGCAAATTTATTACTCAATTAAGTTATTTATATGAGAATTATGAGTTTTTTCAGCCATTACTTGTTACTTCAGTGTCTATTGAAGCACCAGTCTACAGTAGATTAGTAAAATATATGAAAAATCATTTTAAATCTCATTATGAAGAAATAATCACTATTGGTACGAGAATTTCATTTCCCAAGAATCTAATTGCGAGTATTCTAACTAAAGATGATATAGAAAAACTTGTGGAAGGGGTTGGTTTTGAAAAGAATTTGATTAAGGCTTGGGAAGAGGTGTTTTTACTCCAACCCATGAAATCATTACCATTATTCTTATTGAAATTTAGAGACAAATCC
>JAEOTM010000153.1 GCA_016839815.1 Candidatus Hodarchaeota archaeon | reverse complement strand
TAATACTGGAAATGATTTTCCATATATACTGTTCCTTCCAACTTATACAGCAACCGCTTTTTACCATAATCGACTTTCAGAGGATTTACAGGAAAATTTCCAAAAAACAATTGCAGAAGTCTCTGATTTTGTTATGACAAAATATACTCTTGCTTTGATGAAAGGTGATTCTCTAAAGGAGGAGGAGAGAAAAGATATTATTACCTCTCTTGTAAGGTACACTGGTTTATCAGAGAAATATATAGTTGGAGCAAATTTAAGAATTAACATTCATCGTTTTGTGAAAGAGTTACTTCGTGATCAACATCGCACAGTTGGTAGATTAGATACTCGGTATACAGGAATAGACAGAGATGATACTGCTTCTGAAGTAGAGTTTGATCCTAGTTATGCTTCGATTCAAGGACCGTATACAGCTACACTAAACCAGTATGTTCGTGGGGATCTCAAATTTGAAAGCGATCTTCCCTACGAAATTTTGAGTCCAATATATAAAAAATGGAAATACGAGGATTACCAGAATCAATATTTGAATGTCGGAGAAACCCTAAGGGAAGCAATCAGTATGAATAAATTTCTGAAGGTTTTTGTTGCTAATGGGTATTACGATCTTGCTACACCCTTTTTTGCTACTGAATATACCTTCAATCATTTAGGGTTGGATGCCTCACTTCAGAAAAATATCAAAATGGAGCATTACCAAGCGGGGCATATGATGTATCTTCACTTTCCTTCGCTTGAAAAATTAAGAAACGATCTTGTGAATTTCATTCATTCAGCTGTTCCTCAATAAAACGATCAACAAATATTCTAGTATCTATTAAAAAAAAGAGGTACGTTAATGTACCTCTTTTATTTCTTGAATTCCTCAAGGTAATAGCTGTACCCAAAACCTACTCATTTTCTGTAACATGGAGGATTCTAGTCACGAAAAAACGTCAATTATCTCTGCTAATTTTTCGTTAAATATCTTGACTTCATCAACTGTATTATAAAGATACCAAGAAGGGCGAAGGGTTCCTTGATCCAGTTCAAGTTGATGATGAAAAGCGTGAGTACAGTGATAACCAGATCTTAGCATGATGTTTGCCATATCATCTAATAATATGGCCACTTCATGACTGTTAATGTCTTTCATGTCAATAGCTGCCAATGCAGCTCTTTGTTTTGGATCCTTAGGACCCAGAAGTGAAACTTTATCACCTAGTTCGGCAATTCCTTTAAGCATTACCTCACTTAGTCTTTGCTCATGCTTATGGATGTTCTCCATTCCCAAACCAGATAGGTAATCAATAGTAGCTCCACTAGCAATTATTCCTCCATAATTTTGGAGTCCAGCTTCAAATTTTGAAGGGGGAGGGAGCATAACAATTTGGTCGGGAATATAAACATCAGAAACGGTTTCTCCACCTAAAATCAATGGTTTTATTTTTTCTAATAGATGATATTTGCCCCACAAAAATCCCATCCCCGTGGGTCCACAAGCTTTGTGCATGGAAACTCCCATTAAATCGATTCCTAAATCCTGAACATCAACTGGCATATGTGGGAAAGATTGTGCAGCATCCAGTAAAAAATAGCCTTCTCTTTCATGAATAATCTTAGCAATTTCTTTAACATCTATTTTTGCTGCAGTTACATTTGAAACCTGTGCAAGAGAAACAAGAAATTTCCCTGATTCACATTCATTAACAGCTTTTTCGATTAACTCAATTTCACAAGGATGATCAAGTGGAGTTTCTAATACTTTCAATTTTATTTTTCCAGCATTTTCTAGGAACATCCACTTAACTATATTGGAGTTATGAGACTCTGAGGTGGCAATTATTGTCTCGGTACCATCGAGCTCAAGAATTCCACAGCCTAAATTTAGTGCTTCAGTTGTGTTGCGTGTCCATACAACTTCTGAAGGATCTTTAGCATTTATAAAATTGGCGACCTTTACACGGGACTCATCACAACGTTTAGTTGTTTCTCTCGAAAACATATGAGGACTCCTTCCTGCACACGCTGTGTACTCGGTGTAATATCCAACTAGAGTATCAACCACTTGCTTGGGTTTTAAAGCCATGCAAGCTGAGTCACAATATATTATTGGTTTCCCATTTCTCTCCCTTTTTAAAGCTGGGAAATCATTTCTTACTTTTTCTACTGAAAATGTCAATATTCACACAATCTCCTGTTTTAATTGCGATTCACAACATATTATTTCCATATAATTCGCCAAATTACATCTTATCATTAATATCTTACATGTTAACAAGCATGTACTTCGATTTGGTTATCTCCAGCATCGAGGAAAAGCAAGAAAGCTTGATCTTTTAAAATGTCATATTATTGGAAAAGTTGAGAATCAAAACAGAGAAATTAAGAATGAAATACGAGGATTTGTATTTTAAAGCAAGAAGATGAAATATAATGGCTTGGTCGAATTCTGAATTGCATGACTTGCAGCTAGCGGGAAAGATTGCGCATCTTACCCTAGATCAGGTAGAAAAGGTAATTCAGCCTGGTTTGGGTGTGGGCAAGCTTTTTGATATAATTGAATCACTTATACTGAAACGTGCAGACTTAGCGTTCCCACCCAATATTTCTGTTGATAATTGTGCTGCTCATGATTCTGCTGCTATCAATGAAAAACGAATTTTGTCTAAAAAAGCACTTCTAAAAATTGATATTGGAGCTAATGTTAATGGTATGCTTTCAGATACAGCTCGTTCGTTTAGTCTTGATGGAAAACATTCCCGTTTAATCAAAGCATCGAAAGAAGCATTAAATGCTGCAGTAGAAGTCATTAAACCTGGAATACGTGTTAATGAGATCGGTGTAGCAGTTCAGGATACGATAGAATCATTTGGTTTCAAACCCATTGCCAACTTAACTGGACATCAGCTTGAGAAAGGACATTTACATGCAGGATTATCAGTTCCAAGTGTAAAAGCAATGCCTTTCTCAAAGCGTGGAAAATTAAAGACTGGCATGATATTAGCAATCGAACCCTTTGCGACTAATGGTAAAGGAATAAACTCAGGTTATGTGGAGGACGCTCCTCGGCCAGCATTGATTTATTCATCCAAAGGCAGACCCCGATCAGAAATAGGCCAATTACTTGTTAACAAATATAACAAAATACCATTTGCTCTTAGGAGTGCCAATCGCTTTCTATTAAATAATGATATTGAAGTTGATGATCTTTCAGCTATCCTAGATAAAGATAATTTTCATGGCTATAGACCATTAGTGGAGAAGACAGGTGGTTTTGTTAGTCAAGCTGAGCATACAGTACTTGTTACTCCTAAAGGTGGAAGGATATTAACCTAAGAATTTTCCTTCAATTACCACAATCAATCCTATTTTAAATGGTGATTTTGATACCTTTCTACCTACATTCTAAGTATCAACAAGTATCAGTTTCTGAGTAAATGTTGTGTGGATGAGTAACCAAATGATAAATAATGAAACTAGTGAACCGTCGACTAATTTAGGGAGTTACATCTTCTTTCTAACGGGACAATGGATTTCAATACTTGGATCAAACATAGTTCGATTCGGAATAATATGGTTTTTGGCCTACACGACAGGGAGTACATTTGTACTATCCTTAGCAGCATTTTTTGCCTTTTTACCTTTTATAGTAGCTACCCCGATTGCTGGTGTTTTTATTGACAGATGGAACCGTAAATTAGTTATCATCACAGTTGATTTCATTCAAGCAGCATTAACTGTCGTTTTAATTGCTGCTTTTGTATCTAATTGGTTTGCAAGTGATGAATTGATAATCATCATTCTAAT
>JAEOTM010000152.1 GCA_016839815.1 Candidatus Hodarchaeota archaeon | reverse complement strand
TTGGATCACCTAATAGTAAAGGAGGAGTAGTATTTGTATAATATAGTGGGTTAAGATACTTAAGATTAGCTAAAGCAGGATTAAAACTGATCAAGGCCTGAATAAAATAAGCTCCCAATAGAATTACCCCAGCTATACCTCGTCCAATATCATCACGAATTGTTAGCACACTAAAGAAGAATGAAATAGAAAAAAAGAAAACACCAGAGATCCAAAGAAGGAGAAAACCATTAAAAATTCGAGAATAATTCAAAGAACTATTCATCAATTCAAAGAAAAATAGAATTTGGAGATACAGAAAACAAACTAATACAGTAAACAGAATTCCATGAATAATTAAATGACGAAGGAGTAAATTTTCCTTCTTTTGGGGACTAGCAAAAAAAATGTCAGACATTGACGAGTTGATTTCTTGACTTACACCTACCCCTCCTAACCATAGTCCTACAAATGGAAAAAGGATGGTGGCATATGCTAAGAAATATAACATAACAAAATAGAGATATAACCCTGAATGTCCTGAATCTAAGCTATCAAGAATCCCCTCGAAAAAAAGATCCATAAAAGGCGTATCTTCTAGTGCCAAGAAGGCCCGGATCCCTTCTTCGCCTGGATATGTAAAAAAACATAACCAAGATCCGGCAATTCCAATGAATATAAACAGAAAATAGATATATTTAGTTTGTTTCATAATCAGATTAAAACTACTGAGCCACAAGCTTAAAATCCTCCTCCTCGTCTGAATAGTAATGAATGAAGTATTCCTCAAGGCTAGGTTCAGGGAGAACTACATCAAGTATCTTATAATCTTCTAGGAGTTCAAACACTTTACTTAAATGATGGTTGTGGCGTTGTAACCAAATATGATAACAATGGCCCGCGTTTGTGCTAAAAACTTTTTCAAAACTGGCTATCAGTAATGAAGTTTGAATAGTTTCAGAAAGAGGGGTTTGAGTTGTAACAATGAGTTTTTGATGGACTTTTGAGCTAAGATCCCGTATTCTGTTATGACTGACTAGAAATCCCTCTTTCACGATTGCGACTTCATCTGCAATTTTTTGTACCTCCGCAAGATTATGACTACTGAAGAAGATTGTTTTACCCCGTTGTCTAAAATCTCTTAATATGGAATATAATCGCTGTTGAATCAGAGGATCAAGGCCTGAGGTAGGTTCATCAAGAATTAAGAGATCTGGATCATGCATTAAAGCCTGAACAAGGCCCACTTTCTGTTTATTTCCTTTACTTAATTGAGAAACGGAACGAGACTCATCTAAATCAATAAGTCGTACAAATTCATCTCTAAATATTGCTGTACGTTTTCGTAAGGAATCAAAATAATCAAGGATTTGTTTAACACTGAAATGCCGATAAAGATCAAATTCACCTGGTAAATAACCAATTCTTTCCTTGAGTGAAATATCAGAGATCCAACGATCAATTTTTTTCCCAAAGACTTGGATTTCACCACTATCCGAATTTAAGATTCCAAGTAAACACCGGATAGCAGTCGTTTTTCCTGCACCATTAGGGCCCAAAAATCCGTAAATAATACCTCTCCTAATTTGAAGACTCAAATTCTCGATACCACGGTGTTGACCATAATATTTAGTCAAATCTTTTAGCTCAATGACGAAATCATTCGGTAATCCCATCTTAACCAACTCATGAAATGAATTAAGGGTATTTAATAACAAGTCAACCGGAAAATCAGGTTTAGGCTTTGAGTAAGAAAAGAATATGATCCCCTTATTAAATGTTCACAATGGTGAACAAACAGAAAGAAGATAATTAGTACCTTGCGAAAATGAAGAGATTGTCTATCCTAAACATTTCTGTAAAGCTCCAATTAATCCCTGAAGGTTGTCTATAAACATAAAATGACCAGAATTTGCTACAATAACTGGTTCCACTCCATATCTTAGTAATTCCTCAGAGTCAGGAGTGTCTGGGGTAGGTTTCTTCGTTCCTTGAGGAAAATTCTGTTCCCCAAATAGGAAGAAGCGTGGAATGGTCAAATTATAAAATTTCTGATGGAAAGTTTCCGGAAGGGTAACCAGTGATACCGCACTCCGATAGATACCACGCGGATCAGCGTCTTTCCAAAGTGCAAGGATCGATGTACTAATTGGATTCCCTTTCTTAGCTTGATTACGTAGGTTTTTAATATAATTGGGGAATTCGATGTTGATCCAATCCTGTTCAGAAAAGCTGGTGACCCACTTGGTTCCGTCTCCTCCTCCAGGATAAAGATTACTCTCAGCTATTGCTAATTTGGTTACTAAATCAGACCGAATATTCGCTAGATAAATACCAACAGTCCCTCCCATACTATGACCAAATATTTTACAAGAGGAGATCTGTTCGTGATTTAAAATTTGCATAACTACGTTAGCGTGGGATTCCATGTCATGATCAAAACCAGTGGGAGAGTCACTCATCCCACAACCAAAATAATCAACCAAGATAGACCGGTACCCCGTAAATAACGGATGGGTGACTATTTCAGCGAAAAGAGGCATCGCAGGAGAATTCAGACCGGGAAGATAAAGAATAATATCTTCACTCTCTCCTAGATCATAATAGCTAACCAATGAATCATATTCTTCAATGTAAAGGGATTTCATGAAAAAAAGAATCGCGAGAGCCCTTTAAAATTTTTACTCTTAATGAAAAAATGTGCAAGAAAAAAATCTTGACAATAAGGAAAAAAAGGAAGAAATGATTAATTATTCAAAAACTGCGTTCCTTGAGAACAGATTCGGTATTTAATGTTGAATCCTTTTTATAGTTCCTACTATTAGGAAGGAGAGTAATATTCCACCAAGGATAATGACGCCAAAACCTGTGTTTACAAAAGTTGCATTTAGAGGTGGTGTCCCGCCCGTTCTAGTGAAAAAGCTTTGGTCTTCTCGTTTAGCAACAGCCCACCCATGCGTATCATTAGCAAAAGCAATTTTTCCTGGCCCAGAAGTATTCGGTAGACGATTCCAGGTTGTTCCTCCATTCTCGGTATAGTGAATGCCATAACTCCCGACAGCCCACCCTTTATATTCAGTAATAAAGAGAATGTCACTCAGGATTATTGATCCATAGATAAAAGAATGACGTTTGTGCTGGATGACCCACTTTTCACCACCATCTGTTGTAGCGAGAATGATGTTGTCAAATCCAACAACCCAGCCTTTATATTCATTCCAGAAAAAAACGTCTCTGAAATTTGTAGAAACTCCAGATTCTTGCAATTCAAAAGATTGCCAGCCATCTTGTGTTCTGACAATCTGACCATATCCACCTGATGCCCAGCCATGAGTTCTATTCACCATGGTAATATCAGAAAGAGACAAAGAGAGCTTGGAAATATACGTCCAATTAAAATGGGTTATATTAACTTGAAAAAAACTACCTTCAGATCCAAGAACCCACGCTATCTGATCATCACATATAGTAGCATCCCATATGCGAGTCTCCTTCCAATCAAAAGACGAGGAAGGGTATCTTGTGGTTTCCAACAAGGTCCAATTTGCTCCCCCATTATGTGTGATGAGAATTAATCCCAATTCACCAATTGCCACTCCTATTTGAGGAGAATAAAAGTCGATGGCCATGATTGTTGAATT
>JAEOTM010000151.1 GCA_016839815.1 Candidatus Hodarchaeota archaeon | reverse complement strand
AACACTAGCGGAATGGCTGACACGAGAAGTATTATTCCAGATATAAATAATTCCTTATATTTTCCGTGAATTCTTTGTAAAAATACATAGGAAACTATTAGTGCAATACCACTTGCTATCACATACGCTACAATATTGAAAGGTTTTATTATAAAATTTGGAATTTGAAACAAGATAAACCACAATAGTCCTAAGATTACTCCATGATAATGACTAACGAAAGAAGTCGTATCTTCCTCCTTTTTAACTCCTAGTTTCACTTTTGGGACTGTGAGAAAGATATAAAGAGTTAAACCAGTACCAAACACAATTGTTAAAACTGTGGTTATAAATAGTAAAAACTTCTCTTCTACATCAAGTATGATAGATATTTGAGCATTAAATGTAAATATTACTATTGCTATTGGTAATATTAAGCCCCAAATTGTTAAGACTTTCCCCCATGCCTTACGGTAAAGATAATCTGAATACCTATCAATGATCAGGAAAGATTCACTGATTTTTCCTAGATTTTCCATTGGACTCACGCTTAACTAATTATCTATCTGCTATATAATAACAAGCTCTACTCTGTATTACAAAATAAACATGTTTTCCACAGTAGATGTGGTCATCTAGTACTAATGGAACATTTTCACCTTGAAAATTTTTCACAGAAAGAAATATCATCATAAAACCTGTTTTATATATGTAACAGCCTTCATTTCTAAAATGTGAATTATTTCTTGCAAATTTAGCATTTTTATCTATCCTCCTACATTATTTAGATAATACATTTGATGAATGTTAATTCTGGATTGCAGAGTTTGTTTCTGCGTTACAGAAAATAGTCCTATCTTAAAAATATCAGTGATAAGATTGTTTCAGATGAAAATTTATGGTGAAATTGTAAATGAATGCAATAGTCGTTAAGAATTTAGTAAAAAACTATGGCCCAAAAACTATATTGAAAACAATAGATTTAACAATCGAAAAGGGGGAATTTTTTAGTTTGATGGGGCCAAATGGGTCAGGAAAATCAACATTAGTTTCTATCATTACTGGAACAACACCTACAACTAAAGGTGTAGTTAATATTCATGGTCGTAATCTTTTTGAGGAACCTAGAGAAGTAAAATCCTTAATTGGGTATGTACCTCAAGAAAGTTTCTCAAGTCCTCGTTTAACAGGGAGAGAGAATCTTTTTTACTTTGCTCTGCTCTCTGGATTAAATCGTCGAACAGCAAAACAATGGGTAGATGATATACTGGAAAAAATGGGACTTACAGAAGATGCGGATAAATTCGTATCAAAATACAGTGGGGGTATGCGTAAACGTCTGGAAGTAGCTACAGCACTCGTACCTGGCGTAAAATTACTCATTCTAGACGAACCAACTACAGGTTTCGATCCAGCTGCTAGAAAAATGTTATTGGGTTCATTACTAGAAATTAATCGAGAGGGAATAACTATTTTTCTTGTTACACACATTGGTGAAGATGCAGGGGTAGCTAAAAGGGTAGCATTTATGAAGAATGGTCAAATAATTGTACAAGATGACCCCAAAAATTTGAAAATAAGATTCAAAGAAAGAACTGCAATAGATGTCAAATTAGCTACAAAGAATTCAGTTATTCATAAGAAATTAATGAGTTTCAACAAAGGTAGAAGGGTAATTGGGACAGGAGAAGGTTATAAGGTATACTGTGAACGTCCTGAAGAAATTATTCCCCAAATAATTGGTTATCTGAATGATAATGGCTATCCTGAGGCCAAAGTTGAGGTGAATCCTGCGTCTCTTGAGGATATTTTCTTCTTTCTTACACAACAAGAATCTAGCAATGATCTGGAGGTAGAAATGTGAATCAAATATACGCTGCTTACAACAGATCATTAAAAGAATATTTGAGAGGTAAAGCGATTATTGGATCTACTTTTGGTATTCCAGTATTATTTATATTGATACTACCTGTTGTATTTTTTGGAGATGTTCCTGGAGAATTTTTGCCTACTCTTAAGGGTATAAATACATTAGCTCAAATAACTCTAACTGTTATGATTATTGGGCAATCCAATCTTTCAGGTTCTATTGTTGCTGATAGAGAACGTGGACTTTATAGAAAGATTTCTTCCTTGCCTCTTAATCCAGTTAAAGAAGTACTTGGGAGAATTTTTGCCTCATTAATCTTTAGCTTTATAGGTATAGCCTTCCTTTCCCTTGTTGGAGTCATCTATGGTGCGAAATTTACATTTAATATCGTTGAGCTTGTGATAGCATTTTTCTTTCTGCTATTAATTTTTATTGCATCTACAGGGATTGGTTTAATTATTTCATCAACTATTAATGGAGAATCGGCTGTTACACATTTAGGGATAGGATTCAGTCTATTGTTATTTTTTATTGGAATAGGAATTCCATACACCCAATTACCATCTGAATTGCAGGTTATATCTCGAATTATCCCATTAACGGCAGCTTATGCTCCCATTGTGTATGTACTCGAAAGTCCCGAAGTGGTTGGATACAATCCACTAACCTTCGTTCAAATAATGTTGAGTATCATGTTATCTACGCTTCTATTGGGAATTGGTTTAATCCTCTACAGTAATGTTGCTTGGAGGAAGCGCTAGAAGAAAAATAAATATTAGAACGTAAGGGCAACTTCTCTTAATGGGGGGGTTTTTTCGAGAATTTCTATAATACGAATATTAGCATTCGACTAACGATAGCTCCTAATGTGAATGCAAAAATAATTTCAGAACCTACAATGAATAATGTTTTTTTCCATTTCAATTCCCGATATAGAGCTGCAATTGTTGCTAAACAGGGGATATAAAAAGTAGTAACCAGAGAAAAGACTATCATTTGTATAGGACTTAAAACGGATGCTAAATCAGTTGTTCCCAGGAGAGTTCCTAATAAAACCACAGCAAGTTCTTTCCGTGTTATACCAACTATGAAAGCAATACCAATCTCTTCTGGAAGATTCAATAAACCTACTGTAATGGGCATTAGTAATTTATTCAAAAATTCAAGCAATTGTGCAAGTTCCAGAATTTTAAGGAGCACACTACCAATCATAATTAATGGTAATGCTATGAAAAGAAATTCTTTTAGTCGAAACCAAGTTTGTACAAGCACAACTTTCAAATTAGGTTTCCTTAATGTTACCATTTCCATGATAAGTCCCATTGGTTCACCCGGAATCATTTTAGAGGCTATTCTTCCAGAGATCATTATCAGGAGGAGAATAAACAAATTCAAAAGAATAACCCAATAGAATCCAAGATATTTGCCTATAACTGCAAAAATAATAATTGATTGAGCGGTACAAGGAATTAATGTAATAACAAAAATCGCTAACGTTCGATCGCGCTGTCTTTCCATTATCCGACAACCTAAACATCCAGGAACATTACATCCAATTCCTAGCATACATGGAATGAAAGCTTTTCCGTGTAAACCTATTATATGCATAAATCTGTCCATAAGATATGCTACTCGTGTGATATAACCTGAATCTTCCAGTACTCCTAATATGAAGTAGAACGGAAGAATATATGGCAGGGCAATTGTAATCCCACCCATAAGGCCTTCAAAACAGCTCCAGTACAGCTCAGGAAGTACTCCTCCTCCGAAAAATTGATTGAACTCAGGTTTTAAGCTCTCAAACCAACTAAGCAGAAGATTTGAAGTTAAATCACCAAAAAGAAACACTCCATAAAGAAGACAAAGTACAGTCCCAAATAATGTCAGATATCCCAAAACTGGATGTAAAAATACTTTATCAAAGTAATCTCTTAGTGGGAGTCTCTGCTGAACCTTAGTACGTTGAACCTCATTGATTATCTGATTTATCCTCCCATATTTCTCATTGGTAATTAATTCTCCGCAAGAGTGACCATGTAACTCTTCTAACATGGTGATTATAGATTTACCTAATGAAATTATCCCAGTTTCATTATCCAGATATTTAGTATGCTTATTATAAATTGATAAAGCTTCTTTTTCTTCCGTCTGGATACGTTCAAGAATTAATTTATCTTCTTCCAAAATCTTGAGGACAAACCATCTTTGTGGATAAGAAGAATAACTCTTTTTCACCTTCACAGCATTCTGAAGACGCTCAAGTTGGGACTCGAGTTCTTGTCCATAGTAGATTGTCTTAGGTATAGCACTTTTCTTTGTATTATTTATTTCAATTATCCTTTCTAGGAGCTGGGAAAAACCAATTCCTCTTGTTGCAATAGTTGGAATAACAGGAAATCCTAGTTTGGATTCTAATTTCTCAACGTCAATTTCAATCCCTTTTTCGTTTACAATATCCATCTGATTTATCAGCATAATCATTGGCAATTCTAATTCCATTAATTGGAGAGTAAAAAATAAGTTTCGCTCTAAAATTGAACCATCGACAACATTGATAATGATATCAGGACTTTCAGACAAAAGAAACTCCCTAGAGATTATTTCTTCAATAGAATACGTACTAAGGGAGTAAATCCCTGGTAAATCGATAACTTTAATTTCAAATCCTTTGAAATAGACTGATCCTACTGCTCGTTCAACAGTTTTTCCAGGCCAGTTTCCAATGTGCTGATGTAACCCTGTAAGATAATTAAAAATAACACTTTTACCTACATTAGCATTTCCTGTCAAAGCTACACGAATTTTTTTGATCTCACGGTTCATTTTTTTTCATGACCATTCTAATAATAACTTTAGAAGAATGTACTGATAAAATGAGGTTAAATTTCTCTTAATGTCGAATATATATTTTTCCAGCAATTCCACGTCCTAGAACTAAAGATGAACCACGTATTAGAAGAAGAACGGGTCCAGTAAAAGGGGATTTGTTTAAGAGTGTTACTTCTGTTCCTATTGTAAGTCCAAGATCATTAAGTCGCTGATTTACTCCTCTACCACCTCTAATTTCTATTATTTTCCCTTTCTGTCCTATATTCAGATCAAGTACGGTAATATCTGGTTTATTAGTCGTATTCTTCTTCTTCCTAACGGAATGGGGAAACATTATCTTCATAGGATAGTGACTTTTCTTTTTATAAAAATGTTCACATGTGTAAACTTTGAATTTTTCTACTCAACAGGACAATTTCATTAAATTTTCAATTAATAGGTAAATAGACTGAATTTAAGGGAGTTCACATCCTGATTAAGGTGTTCTCAAATTAGAGAATGCTACTTTGTTATTTATAGGGCATAATCCTACAAGTTTTCTGTAGCAAATAGGCTCTCTACAGTAATACACTTTATCTGAAAGGACCATATAAACAAGTTTCAGCTCATTAGATTACGTTTTTTTGACATCATTCCATCCACTGAGGATTGAAGAATGGGGGATGGAGGTTAAGAGGTTGTGAAAAGAATTGAGTTCTAAAAAAAAAAGAAAAAAAATTGGAAAATAGGTTGAAAACCTATTTTCTTCGTCGTCTGGAAAACACAGCACCAGATGTGATGATAACAGCAATAGCAGCGAATAATCCAAATCCTGGAGCGCCACCATCGTCGTCTTCTGTTGTAGTGGTATCATCTGGACCAGTACCATCTGTGGTTGTATCATCCATTGTTTCTCGGATATCCCAGCGCCAATCATCATAGCGAAGCATGCTGATATATTCACCAGGAGTATACTCGTTCCACATGAAAGGACCAGTACCAACCATTTGATTGTTATTTGGAATAAAGGTTGTGAAATCTGCTTCTCCAGCTGTCCAGATGTGTTTGGGGACGATATAAACACCATCAGTTGTGGCTGCCCACTCGAAATACCCTGTTTTGTTTACATATAATTCCACTGTATAAGCATCTGGTGTTTCAACACGATAGATATCATCCATTTCGGAAGTCCTTTGGGGAGATTGGGGCCAAACTGTATCAAAGGAATACTTTACATCTTCAGAAGTGAAAGCTGTCCCATCGTGCCAAGTTACGTTGTCATAAAGGTTGAATGTGAACTTTTGTCCATCTTGTACCCAAGCTTCACCAACACCTGCAGATGTGTCGTCAATACTCCAATCATATGCCAATCCAGGAATTGGATCCCAAGTATTTGGATCGATATTCCAGAGAGTTTCATAGACATATTGCATAACAGTATCTTCATAACCAGTTGAGGTTAGAATACAACTTGTTGTATCTAGTGTTTCTGATAAGATGTATTTGAATACACCACCCAATTCACCGCTTTTTAGACGAACTTTTGAAGCAACATATGGATTTCCTCCATTAGTATATCCAAGACCAGAAAATTCAAAGAATCCTTCGAATTTATCCGTTCTGTAAGTATTGATATTTGCATCATTATAACAGACAATTAATGGCTGTTCATAGGCAAGCATCAGCGTTGCTTGTCGAGCGTAAGTTTTTACATCTTCCGGAGTGGTTGCTGCACTCATTTGATCAAGAACAGCATCAATGGAGGCGTTACTAAAGCGATAATAAAGGACATTTTCTGGAGTCCCTGTACGGTAATAATCGTACAATACTTTAGTGGGATTAACTATAGGAATGTTTTCTGTCCAACAGGCAACCCAGTGGTCACCTTGTTCAATAGCATTAACCAAAGTATTCCAGTCTTTCTCTACAACGGTAGCATGTAAACCCATTTCTAGCATTCCTGCTGCAGTGACAGATGTAGCTGCAATTGCAGGACCATATTCCAAAGTAGGCCATAATTCAACTTGCATCATGGGATCATCGTCATCAAGATCACCAGCAGACCAATCACCGCTATCATCAGCATCGTATTCTCGATAGCCATCACCATCAAGATCTCTAAATCCGGAGGCTTCCAAAGAAGCATTGGCAGATACAATATCTTTGTCATAGAAATGTGTGGTGAGTTGATCTTCAACTGTCCATTCGGTAGCAACTAGTGGAACATAACTGTCCAATGGTACACCAGCACCACCGATCGCTTCAGTATTTACTCTGTACTTGTCCATTCCAAATGCCATTGCACGTCGGAAACCAGTAATGTTAATCGGAAATTTCTGACTGTTTAATACTAGTACTCGATAAGAACTTCCTAAACTATACTTCACATCAATATCAGGGTCATTCACGAGATTTGGTAGGTAACTAGCTAATACTCGTTCATCATATGCATCCTGTTCACCAGCTTGTATGGCTAACATTGCTTGTGGAATTTCTGAGGTTGTAAACACAGTAAATACCATTTCATCAATGTATGCTCCGTGAGGAGTGAAGTCTGATGTCCATATTAAAGCTGATGCAGAGCTCATTGGTGTGGCAACAGCAGTACTGAAGCACACAAGTGCCATCACAGCCAATGCAGTGCCTAGGGTTAATATTTTTATTTTTCCCATTTTTTCATTCATCCAATTTTTGGTTATTATCCATCTTTTGGAAGATCCTCGAAAATAACATAGGATCGATAGCATAATTCTTATTCAATGCTATGAACTGGAAACAATAGTAAGACCCTTTTAAAGTCATTGATATGTGAAGAAATTACCAGAAAAAAAAACAAACCTTCTTTTGCCTTTTTAAATCAATGGAATGTGGCAATTAGGAAAGGTGAAAATCTCACTTTTATAGTTTTTATATTTAAACCCTTCCATAAGTGAAATTTGCTTTTAAACAATGTGAATGATGCAATACTTCTAGTAAAGAAACGGAGGGATACCACTCCCCTATTTAAAGCTTATGATATATGAAATTTATTTTTAAAGTATTTGAATGTGGCAATAATTAGATGAAAATAAATCATTCTTGTATGGAATGATTTTAAGATCTTCAAACAATAAATAAGTCCTAGATAAGAAAGAAAAACTTGTGAACTTACTCAGTCAAAACTTTTTCGAGAATTAACTGTACTCCCTTTTTCGTTAATTGTAGCGTTTTCTACTAATTTTTCTGATGTTTCAACTCGCTCGCGGAACGAAGGTTGAGTTTGACTAGATTTTGCTATTGTTTTTGCAGAAAGAGATATTGCCAATATTCCTACAAGAAGAGGTCCAAGAGTTAGTATTCCTATAAGAATTAATAAGTAAGAAAGAATTGTTAAACCTGAATCAGCAGTATCTTGGAATGTTAGAATTATTAACCCAAGTAAAATCAGAAGACAGGGTATTACTAATACCCATCGTCGATAAACAACTTTGTATTCTTTGGATGATGAAATGATTCAATCCTTCCTTTAAATTTGTCTAAATTTTTCTACTGCTTATTTCTGTGAATACATAAGTGAATTAATTTAATTTAGAATCACGAATAACGTTTTCAATAGTAAATTTGATATTTTCAATTTGTGAAATCATGTACTGTGCTCGTTCAGGTAAATCCACAAGCCTACTAGACATCATTACTAAATCTGTGTCAAGAATTTTACTTATCTGCGGTTTTACTGGATGTTCTCGCTCTTCTAAAACCTGTTCCATTTCTCTTAGTCTTGTATCAAGTTTCAGTAATTCATATGAAGTTTTACGTGCAATTGACTTTCGTTGCATGAATTGTCCTGCTGGAAAGAACATTCGCCAAAGAAAATCTCTGGGCTTAGAACCTAAAATATCTTTCATTCGGTATAAACACAAGTCGAGGAGTTGATTGATGCATTCTAATTCCTCTAATATAATTTCTTGAATCATAAAACCATCATACTCAATTTTCTAATTGTCCTTTCATATATTTATTAAATTAATTTTGAGAGGTTTGCACAAGTGTTTCACTAGGATCAAAGTCAAGCTGAAGTGGTTCTTGAGGGAACCAGCATGATGAAAAATGCCCAAGTTCTACTTCCGCTAATGGTGGTTCCTCGGAGAAACACTTTTGTTTTGCGTATTTACATCTCGGAGAGAAAAGACACCCTGGAGGAGGATTAATAGGATTTCCTGGTTCTCCAGGAAGGATCTCTCTTTTTCGCATACTTGTGGGGTTTGGAGATGGCACAGCTGAGATTAATGCTCGTGAGTAGGGATGTACTGCCCCATGTATGACTTGTTTAATCGAACCTCGCTCCATAACTTTTCCGAGGTACATAATTGCTATCTTATCTCCAATATAACTAGCCACTGATAAATCGTGTGTAACGTATATATAAGCAATCCCAAATTCCTGACGTATATTTTGAAGGAGATTTAAGATTTCAGATCTGATAGACACATCAAGCATTGAGACTGGTTCATCTGCAACAATAAATTTTGGATTTACAACAATTGCTCGTGCAATTGCGACTCTTTGACGCTGGCCTCCACTGAGCTCATGTGGATATCGAAAAGTGAATTCTTCTGCTGGAGCAAGTTGAACAGCTTCAAACGCTTTTACAACACGCTCCTCCTCTTCATCTTTTGATGAAACCAATTTATTTAATCGTAACGGTTCTGATACTGTATCGTAAAGACTCAATCGTGGATTTAATGATGAGTAAGGATCTTGAAATATTGTTTGAATCTTTGCTCTTAGTTTTCTAAATTCCCTACGATTTAAGGTAGTAAGGTCATTTCCTTCAATAATTACGGTTCCTTCAGTTGGTTCTAGTAAACCTATTAGTAATTTACCTATTGTGGTTTTTCCACATCCAGATTCTCCAGCTAAACAATACATATCATTTTGAAATATATCAAGGTCTATATTATCGACAGCTTTCAACCATATTTCTTTTCCTCTTAATTGTGAAAAGAAATCGTTTCGGACTGGAAACCATTTCCGTAATCCACGACAAGATACTAAAGGTTCTTCATTACTAATCATTTTTACTCATTCCGAATGACACGATTATACTTTTCTGATACAATACGCCCTGATGAGAGGTGGCATGCTACATAATGATCTGGTTCTATTTCTTCTACGGGTGGATCTTCAGTACTACAAATTTCTTGACTATATTGACATCGTGGATGGAAACGACATCCTGTTGGAGGTTCAAGAAGATTAGGTGGCTGTCCTGGAATTGAGGCTAATGCTTGATCTCGTGATTTTTCAATCGAGGGGATTGAAGCTATTAAACCTTGGGAGTATGGATGTAGAGGTTGAGCAAAAATTTCAAGCACCGATCCAGACTCCACTATTTTACCAGCGTACATAATGATTACCCTCTTACATGTTTCAGCTACTACAGAAAGGTCGTGAGTTATCAGCATTAGGGTGATTCCAAGGTCTTCAACAAGTTTTCGAAGAAGCTCCATGATTTGAGCTTGAACTGTGACATCTAGAGCCGTGGTTGGTTCATCCGCAATTAGAAATTTGGGATTACATGCCAACGCCATAACAATCATCGCACGTTGTTTCATCCCCCCACTGAATTCGAAAGGATAATTGTTTATTCGATTTGGATCCATCCCTACTAATTTAAATAATTCACGAGCTCTCTCTAAAGCTTCTTTTTTTGAGACATTAGGTTCATGCTGTCGAATAGCTTCTGTTATTTGTTCTTTGACCCGGATTATCGGATTAAGTGCATTCATTGCTCCTTGAAATACCATAGCTATTTTAGCCCATCTATATTTCCGCATTTCTTCTTCTGTTAAAGAGCTTAGATCTTCTTCATCAAGACATATTTTTCCATCAACAATTTGTCCAGGAAAAGGTAGCATTCGTAATATACTATAAGCTACAGTACTCTTTCCACATCCAGATTCCCCAACCAATCCTACGGATTCTCCTTTTTCGATATTGAAAGATATATCCTCGACTGCTTTACAATCTCCACGTTTCATGCAATAGTAAATTTTAAGATCCTTTACTTGAAGAGACATTTTATCACCATTTTTCTATGTTTGATTATAGTTTTCGTTGTCGTGGATTCATTGCAATATCAACAGCATAGCCAATAAATACAAATCCCATTGATAGCAACACGATCATTAGCCCTGGGGGGATAACAAACCACCAAGCTCCGTTTAACAAAGCACCCGTTGCATAACTTGCCTGAAGCATATGTCCCCAGGATACTAGATTCTGCGGTGTTAATCCTAAGAAACTCAAACCTGATTCTGCAAGAATGGCTCCTGAAACACCAGTTGCTAGTTGAACAAATACTAAGGTGAGTACGTTCGGGAAAACGTGCTTGAAAATAACGTATACATCACCTGCACCAGCGGCTTTAGCTGCTTCAACATACGCCTTTTCTTTTTCCACCAATACTTGTGACCGAATTACTCGAGATGGTCCAGGCCAAGCAAAAATTGCAATAATCATTGTAGTCACTTCTAAACTCGGACTCAGGACAGCTGCGAGAACCATCATGATAGGTAATGTGGGTATTATTAAGAAAAAGTCGACTATTCGCATAAGAAGCTCATCTATAATGCCAGAGAAATAGCCAGCTACTAATCCCACAATAAGGCCTACTACAACACCAATAACGGTCGCGATGATACCTACATAGAGTGAAACTTGGCATCCCCAAAATAATTGGGCCATAACGTCTTGACCTTTATCGGTAGTCCCAAGAGGACCCCAAAAGGAGGGGAAACAGATAATTTCAACGTTATCAAACCAAAATTCTGCATTCCCAGTTTCAGATGCATTTACACTCGTTCTTGAGTATTCTAATCCAAACTCAAAGGTAACAGTTGAGTTAGGTTGAAAAATATAATAATAGGCGAGGAAAGTAATATTTCGAGAATAGGATGTCCATTCAGTAGGATATCGTGGCCTAGTATCAATCCGTGATAAAGTCTCTGCATATGGACCTAAATCCTCAATAGCTTCAGGTGGCATTGTCAATCGAATATAAGGAACAACTGAATTCGGATTCAGATCACCAGTTAGATTGGATTTCATATCATAATTTACAGTTACCCAAGTCGGAGTTGAGTAATCATAATGGAAAGAGGTGACTGCTTTGACATTAGTGGGATAATAGGCTGATTCACTGTTGTCTGTAAGTGTAAGCTTCAATGATTGGTTACCAGCAGTGAAATCCGTAGTATCATAAGAAAATGATCCATGATCATCTGGAAATCCAGTATAATAATTTGTAACACTCATATTCCACGCTGTTTCGTCTTTAAATTCCGTATCTGGTAGATAATTCTTTAATGGTGGCGCGTTAGGGTCTGTAAAGCGAGTCCAAGAAGGTGCAGCATAGTTTGGACCTACACGAGCTAATTCTCCTGGATAGCGGGGAAATAATGTTGGTGCACTTAACGCCATTGCAATAAAGATGGTTACGATGATAATTCCAACAACGCCATGCTTAACCTCATAAAATCTCTTCCATGTCACCACAAACTGATCTTTTCGACTTCTACGATGAGCAATTTTCCGTTTTTTCAAAACAAACACCGTGTATCAAATATAAATGCTATTTTAAAGTTGTAGGATTTTCCAATAATATCGATATTATCAGTCTGTAGCGTTGTCTAAAGCCCACTTATTAATCTATAGATTGTGACAAAGAAGAATTGACGATTATTGCACCATTCAAAAGCTTATTAATACTACAACCAGAAAGTGTGTGATCTAGATATATGATATCACTAGTCGAAATTCAATTGAGAAGTAAATAGGGTTTGATAGGATGAGACGGATTATATTAGTCACATGGAGTATCATCGTCGTTGTTTCTTCTGTGATGTTAGCGTACTCCACAATATACGAAATAGATTCTTATCAAACCGTTATGTGTATGAGGTTCCAAGTGTTGGATGTATCCATTTCTCGGAACAGTTCTGGCCACTTTGACAATTTTAGACTCACTGGAGATTTTTCGAATCCCTCTTGGTTTTCATCTGTTCGACTTAAATCCATTGAAAATGTTGTTGTTTTAAATGGTGAAGGGTCAGAATATCTTCGGAAAGTTCATTGGTTGATTATAACGATACCTGCTCAATCTCATAGGACGATCATCTTAACTTATGATATCTTACCACAGTTTGTCGAAATTTTCAGTGAAGCTAATTCATCTAATAATTGGAATTGGAGCTTTACAATTACTGTGAATCTAGAATCTAGCTTACTAGAATCAGGGCAATATGATCGATCACAGGAGTTTACAGGTGTTACTATAAATCCCCCCTCATTGCCAATATTCTAAACCTTAAAAATTCAACTAAAATGCGTATTAAAATAGGAAGTGACCTCGAAAGGTTCCTAATTACAGGAAATTCATCTATCGTCTTAACTAGTAGAAAATATCATTATTATGATATTTTACTTTGGTTGTGGAAGCATTCTTTCGGTTAACCACAGAAATAGTAATGAGATGGTACAGAGAGCAATTAGGATAAACCCTAATAAGATTACAATAGAGCCAATGAAAGGAGTTATAACTGTATAAATTACAATACCAATGACTCCGAGGATTACACCAATTACTATGAACCACTTCAATGTTGCATGGGTCGCGACAATAGCTCTTCCTTCATGTTCTTCAGTCATTTTCGGTCTTATCCAAATGAAAATTGCTCCAATCTATATCTTTATAAAGATTTCCCCTTTATGAAGTTTCATATGTTTACTACCTTTAAGTAAAACCTTGAGTAAAGCGTAGAGGAGATATTATGAGCTTACGAAGTTACTTACTAAAACGAGTTACTATTGCGGTGTTTTTGTTTCTTGCGGTCTTAGTGTTCAATTTTTTCATTTTCCGGCTACCAATTTTTATGCTTGGAAGAGATCCAATGACGCTATATACAGATCCTCAAATGGATGCTGAAGTGATAGAGAGATTACGAGTCATCTATGGAATACCTGAACGAGGTGCTGGATTTTGGCCGTGGTTTGATCATTTTATCAAGTATATGCAGAATATGCTGACTCTTAATTTCGGACGAAGTTTCACTTCATTTGGTCCAGTCACTGATGAGATTACCGAACGTCTTCCAAATACTCTCTTATTAATGGGAACTTCAACAATTTTAGCGATTATTGTGGGAGTAGTAGCTGGCATTTGGGCAGCTAGTCGTCATGGAGGTAAACTTGATACTGGATTAATTACCGTAGGTCTTTCGTTGTACAGTTTCCCTGTGTTTTGGTTAGGAATGATGCTACTCATGGTCTTCGCTTACATTTTTCCTATCTTTCCACTCGGCCATACAAAGAGTTCTCCTGATGTTTGGCGGAATATGACTTCACTTGAACAATTGTGGGATCTTATTTGGCACCTAACCTTACCTGTAGTTACACTAACTCTGGCATTCTTTGGAGGCTATATGCTTCTCATGCGTAATACTTTAGTGGATGTTCTCAATGAAGATTATATTCTCACTGCGAAAGCAAAGGGTCTACAGGAGCGTACAGTACTCTATAAGCATGCAGTACGCAATGCTTTCTTACCCCTCATTACTGTTATTGCGATTAGCTTTGCATACATAGTAAGTGGAGCAATATTAACAGAGACTGTCTTTGCTTGGTATGGTATGGGACGACTTCTATTCACTTCACTCATTGAAAATGATTGGCCTGTATCACAGGCCTTATTCTGGTTGATTTCAATAACGGTAATCATAGCAAATATCCTAGCGGATTTACTTTACGGTATATTGGATCCTAGAATCAAGTACCTGTGATTATATCATGAATGAAAGAATAAATGCACTTGAAAGGGTCATTAAGAAGAAGGAGTTCTTAATTTCATCCATAGGGGGAACTATAGTTACAAGTGCAATAATTCATTCTTCATACACCAAAATTCTTCCATTAACCCAGGTTTCTGCTGGTTTTATCATTATAGTACCTGCGATCTATATTGGTTTACTCAATGAGGAAATCCAGGAATCCATTCTAGCAATGATTATGTCTTTAATGGGTTCTCTTTTTCTGATCTTATTCGCTCGTATAACTCCAGCATTACTAGGAGTTTTTCCATCACAGAGCGATGTTTTTGCCTACCAACAAATAGGAGAAACTTTACCTTTGTTTTTCCTTATGTTTCCAATTTACATCCTAGGTACAATGTTTGGTGTCTTAATAAACGAGTTTGCTCTAAAATCTTATTAAACGTATGTCTTTCAGGATTGAAGAATCCTTTTGACTTTAATTGTTCAATACTTTGGTTTATTCTTAAAAGACATCATTAAAAAACCACAAAATAAATACAATAATATATCCAATTATTAAAATTGAGAAAACTAGTATAAAATATGCCACAACAATTAAAAGCGCATAATAGAAAAGATTGCCAATTTTCCGAAGAAAAGAAGTAGCCTTCTGTAATTTCCCTTTTTTATCTGGAATCAGTTTGATTGGTCTTGCAGAAATCGTGGCTGCAATATCATTTTTACTCGACCGGAGAGCAGGAACGATTGTACTTATGAGTGTAAGAATGAAAGCAAAGATAATCCATGTGAGGATATGATCCAGTGGAAGTACCATCTGAATCGGGATACTTGAGGATAAATACCAAAGTAGTAGAACTGCTCCAAGTACGCCATCCACTAATCCAATAACTAATGAGCAAATTCCTAATGTTGTTGATTCGGCAAAATAAATGCTAAATACTCCCCATCGTGTTAATCCCATACTTCTAATTATTCCCATTTCTCTTTCTGTGTTTATTGTGGATATTAATATACTTACAAATTGAGCTAATCCTGCAAGAATAAACGATTCCATAACCAAGACTTGAAATAAATTCGCTTGAAATTTTAAACTTCGCTCAATCACATCTCGATAATAATCCACCCCGAAAACTTCATTGAAAATTGGATATGAACGGGATATATTCCTTTGCGCTTCATGGATGTCTAAACCTTCGTAAACATCACAAATAAAGATTTTTGCCCTTGTAGTATTAAAAAATCTTTGGAAATGAGTTGAGGCTAAGTAAAGATACCTCCCATTTCCCAAAAAGGAGTTTCCTTTTATTACAGCTGCTATTGTGATATTTACAGAGGGTAACGAAGGAAATTTAAGCAAAATATTCTCCCCCAAGGAAACATCAAGCGAATTATATAGAATATCAGAAACTAATGCATTAGTCCCATATGAGGAATTTTTCGAAAGCAATTGATGACTTAATTCTGAGGATATTTTTTCGTAAGTTATCTCACGAAATTCAGAATACTGCATTGGATCAACCCCATAAACATTAGTACTAACTGAATCGATTGTTATACGTGATTCTTGTATATATGAAGCCCGCTTGATACGTTCATTGGACACAAGTTCTTCAGTAAAGTTCAAAGGGAGGGAATTAGCATCATTAGTTTCTGCAACAAGATCAATGGATCCCCACTGATCTTCATAGAATTCTGGTACACTAATAATAACAACATTGGATACAATTCCCACGAGAATGATAAATGCAATTGCTACAGAGAAAGAGATCACAGTAAATAACGATTTATGAAATTCTCGACGGATATTACGCATAGAAATTTGACGAGGTACTTTATTGAAAATAATCAAAAATTTTTCACCGATTCTAGGCAATAATACGAGTAATCCTGCCTCAATCAACAAAGTTCCAATGAAAATATAGATTATTACAAGAAAATGATTTGAAAAAATAGAGAATTCTAAAAATCCAGCAGGACTAGTAAATAAGGAAAAAATAAATCCAGAAATGGCCAGTATTGCCCCAAATATTAACGTATATTTCCAATAATTTCTAATAAGTGAATCATCTGAACTTCTCATCCGATAATGGATATTTCTGATTACAGGTACTTTGAGGGCAATATAAATTGGATATATTCCAGATAGTAAAGCGATTATTAGTCCCGATAAAGCAATCACAAATATAGACGAAGATTTGATTAATATATCACGAAATTCAAAACTGGAATAATATTGATCCAAAGTGTCCACTAAGAGATTAGCAAATCCGATTCCAACTATAATTCCAAATAGAACCCCAATAATAGAATAAATGAGTATTTCGTTAATGATTACCAGAAATAATTGTTTAGAACTTATACCAACGGTCCTTAGAATTCCATGTTCTTTTTGTCTTTCCCGAATAGCCATCGTTAGTATATTTGTTAAAAAGAGAAATTCCATAAGAAGAGATGCAAGTATTATCAGATTCATAGCTGCAGTGTACGCAGAAATTCCGAGGGATTGGAATTCAGAGATGTATTTCTCAACATAAACACTATATTCTGGTCCAATAGTATCCCTGATTCGATCAGCTACCTTATCAATTTTTAACAAGTTCGACGTCCGAATATCTATTTTACTCCTCAAAGCATCAGCTGATTCTGATACCTGAAAAGACTCTAATAGAGTTTCGATATCCATTAGTATTACTAATGGATCTTCTCTGTTACCAAAGAAGGGTGGAGTAGAAAAAATACCCGCAACTCTCAATGTAATACCCGTAAACCCAATATCATTTTGCTCCTGTATTACTAGCTCTCCATTTATTGAGACACCTATAGCATCTTGAATTGCTTGGGAAATAAGTATCGAAGTCCCACCAAGGGATAGGGATCCATCAATTAAATTCAAGGAGTTGTAATCAGGGTGAGTATGGTGATTTATTCCATAAATCAACGGATTTATCCAATCTCCTGATTGGTTTTTTATTAGATCTGTAGATAGGTAATAAACTTCAGATGCTTTACTAACACCTGATAATGAACCAATTGTTTTAGTAATTTCTCGGAGATCTTCTAATTCAATCCAAGATTTTGGATTGACTGTGATATCAGTATAATTCTGATTTCTGTTATCATAAAGAAAATCCTCAAAAATAGTATCAACTGTGACAACGATACCTGTCTCCAATGCAATCGTAACTAGAATACCAAATATTAGGAGGAACGAACGCCATTTTGATCGTTGAATATTTCGTATTGCTAAAGTTAACATTGAATCCACAACGTAAGAATTGCTGCCCTAATCTATCAAATTTTTGACTAATCTTTCTGTAAAAATTGTTAAGCTGCGATTTAAAAATGATTGGAATACTGCAGGACAGTAAACGGTAACATTAATGACACTTTTTTAAATGGATTCAGAAGGATAAAGACGATTTTTCTTTGGAAATTGGTAAGGAAATGGACAGTAAAAAATGATAATTCATGAATTTTACCATACTGAAAAAGATTATTAGTAATTATCTCCTTCTGGTTACTCCCGATCTAAAATTATGATTCAGGAGTTTCTCTAACCTAACTTTTATTCCAAATTTCAACCCTAAAAGGAAAAGATCATATGAGTATTCCAAGCTTTGATACAGCTCAATATCTGAATAGATATTCAACCAGAGCAGTAAATGATTTTCTACAACCACGTGGCCCAATGGATAGAGCCTATATAGTCTCTCTCGCATTCTGGTTTTGTACTTCTATCTTTTTTAAACCAGAACCCATATTTCGTGTGATCTCTTTTACAGCTACTATACTCTTCCTGATTCTTAGTAACCTTGAAAGGAAAAGAATCGCTGCAGAGACATATATCTTAGGTTCTACGATTAAACTTTTCATTATCTCACTTTTAATTGGATTTTTTGCCGGAAAAGACGAGGTACTTATTTCATTCTCACTTCCGTTCGATTTGGCATACTTGGAATTT
>JAEOTM010000150.1 GCA_016839815.1 Candidatus Hodarchaeota archaeon | reverse complement strand
GGGTTTAGCTGGATTTTGGGATTATGGACCAATTGGTGTAGAAATTAAAAATCATATCAAAGATGCATGGTGGACAGAGTTTGTTAGAAACCGTGATGATATTGTTGGGTATGAAGGAGCAATCATTACTCACCCCAAAGTATGGGAGGCTTCAGGACACCTTTCAAGTTTCACTGATCCATTAATTTTTTGTGAAGGAAAATGCAAAAAGAAACTTAGACTTGACCATCTGCTTGAAGATCAATTAAAAATCCAAACAGAGCATTTAAATCTTGATGAGATGGGGAAACTTGTCCATAAAGAAAAATTAAATTGTCCAGATTGTGGAGGTAAGTTGGGTACACCAATTACCTTCAATTTAATGTTTAATACACAAGTAGGACCAGTTCAAGATTCAGCTTCAGTAGCTTATCTTCGACCAGAGAATGCTCAGTTAATTTTTTCTGGATTTAGAAATGTAATCGACTCTACTCGTGTAAAAATGCCATTTGGAATTGCTCAATCAGGGATTGTTTTTAGAAATGAAATTTCTCCTCGTAATTTTTTATTCCGAGTTCGTGAATATGAATTAATGGAGTTTGAATATTTTACTGACCCCCAAAAGACTAATGATTGTCCTGTTTTTGAAGAGGTCTCTCAATATTCTGTGAATATTTATTCAAGAAAAGAACAAACCGAATCTATATCAAAGGACTATATCCCAATGAAGCTCCAAGAAGCTTGGGATGAAGAAATCTTCAAAAATAAATGGCAGGCATATTGGTTAGCTGTCTTTAATAACTGGTTTACTGAAAAAATGGGTATAAATGGTAAAAAACTACGCTTTAGACAGCATTTGGAATCAGAATTAAGTCATTATGCTTTAGATACTTGGGATATTGAATACCATTATAAATTTGGATGGAAGGAGTTAATGGGGTGTGCAAATAGAACTCAATATGATTTAGAACAGCACCAAAAATTCTCTAAAGCAAAACTTCAATTTAGTGAGACTGATGAGAAAGGTATGAATCGGTACGTGCCATATGTTGTTGCAGAGCCATCTGTAGGTCTTGGACGTATCTTGTTAACAATAATAGCCGATGGATATCAAGAGGAGACTGTAAAAAACAGAAAACGAGTAGTTTTGAAAATTCACCCTAGTTTAGCTCCTTATGATGTAGCTGTTTTTCCTCTCCAGAAAAAACCCCAAATTCTCGATAAAGCTAAAGAGATATTTAAATTCTTGAGAAACCAAGGATTTACAGTTTATTTTGATGAGAGTGGGTCAATTGGTAAAAGATATCGGAGACATGATGAAATAGGAACCCCATTTTGTGTTACCGTCGATTTTGATACGCTTGAAGATGAAAACATCACAATTAGACATAGAGATAGTATGGAGCAGACAAGAATACCAATTGAGGGGCTTTGTGAAGAACTAAAGAATTTGCGTACTAATTATTCAGCAGCAAAAAGAATTTAATCAACGATATACTAATTTGTTAAGAAGAATAAAGAAGTGAATAAATTATGATTAACGAATCTCCCTCATCAGTGATCACCTATTCCACAGTATCATCGATAGCTGGACCATTATTATTTGTTAAGAATATCAAAGGAGTAGCTTACGGTGAAATTGTGCACGTAATCACTCCAGAAGGGGAAAAGAGGACTGGACAAGTCTTGGAGGTTGCAAAAGATATTGCAGTTGTGCAAGTTTTTGAAGGGACACAAGGACTTGATACTCGAAAGACCTCTGTAAGATTTCTTGGAGAAACAATTAAAATTGCAGTTTCTCAAGATATGCTTGGACGTATCTTCTCTGGGAGTGGAAAAGCTATCGATGCAGGACCTCAAATATTTGCAGAAGAGCGTTTAGATATTACTGGGGCCCCCATAAATCCTTATTCTCGAGAATATCCTAGAGAGTTTATTCAAACGGGTATTTCATCAATTGATGGGTTAAATACGTTAATTAGAGGTCAGAAACTTCCAATCTTCTCAGGAAGTGGGTTACCTCATAATAATATTGCAGCACAGATTGCTCGCCAATCAAAGGTGCTAGGAAAAGAAGAGGAGTTTGCTGTGATTTTTACAGCAATGGGAATCACTACTGAAGAAGCACGATTCTTTAGAGAGGATTTTGAAAAAACTGGTGCTCTTGAAAGAGTTATTCTCTTCTTAAATCTAGCAGATTCTCCTGCGGCAGAACGACTAATTACACCACGAATTGCATTATCGGTTGCAGAATATTTAGCATTTGAGTATGATTATCATTGCCTAGTTATTCTAACCGATATGACAAACTATGCAGAAGCGCTTCGTGAAATCTCGGCAGCGCGTGAGGAGGTACCTGGGCGTCGTGGCTATCCTGGTTATCTCTATACTGATCTAGCTACAATTTATGAGCGAGCAGGAAGAATAAAAGGACATACTGGTACAATCACTCAGCTTCCAATCTTATCCATGCCTTCAGATGATATTACTCATCCAATCCCTGATTTATCTGGTTATATAACAGAAGGACAACTGATCGTAGATCGCGATTTAAATCGAAGAGGGATCTATCCCCCAATTGATCCTATGCCAAGTTTGAGTCGACTTATGCGTGAAGGGATAGGAAGAGGACGAACCCATGTATGTCATAAATCAGTTGCAGATCAAATGTTTGCAGGTTATTCCCTTGGACGAAACTTAAGGGATTTAGTTGCCGTGGTTGGAGAAGAAAGCTTAAGTGCAACCGATAAAAAGTACTTAAGATTTGCTGACAGGTTCGAAAGTGAGTTTTTACGCCAAGGGTACTACGAATCGAGAGAGATTTTTGATACACTGGAACTGGCATGGAATCTACTTTCAGATCTTCCAGAAGAGGAATTAAAACGAATTCCTCCAAAGTTGTTAGAAAAATATCATCCAAAATATCGAACCAGTCAATTATCAATTGATGATCCTGAACCATAAGCTAAATAGGTCTCTTCAAGAATAGTTCGCTGAAGCAATTGAACTGGATGAGAATTCTAAAAACGAAATCAAATCTAGAGAGTTACTTTGGCAGAATGGAATATTCGAGTAGTTATAATGTAATTCACTAAAGCGTCACTATGTTATTGAGAATTATATTTAAGTTAACCAATGTAAGAATTATAATGAAGCTGTATCTCGCGACTAAGAAAGTAGGGTGAAGAACGAATGGTCATTTGGAAAGTTCATTTTGCTTTAGGGGCTGGTCAGGAGGAGGAAATTGAGCTAGCGGACGTTGAAGATTTAGTTGATTGGGATCCCGAATTTCAGGGTAGATTAATATCGAGTTTTTTCGATACAGATTACCATTGGTTACTTGCACTGAAAACAGTTATTCGTGAAGATATTGAATTTCCATCAAAGAATTTTCTGCTCATTGTTGGTAGAAAATGGGGAGAAGACAAGAAGAAAACGGTTCCTCTTGGTGTTTTATTTGAATTTTCCGAGGGAGATCTTAAGCTTAGAGCAGTTGGCCCTCAAAGTGTCGCAGCCCAAGCTGGAGGAGATAATAACCTTCTTCTAGATCTTGTTAATGAATTATTTGACTTTCCACAAAAATGGCGAAGTAAAAGTGTGATCTGCGGTATTTCAAAGCAAGAATGGAGACAAATCGCTGATATTATAGGTGAAGAACCATGGAGATTACTTGATTCTGGTCGTAGACTACTGACTACAGATCCAAAGAAATCTATTTCTGGCTTTCAAAAAGCATATCAAATCTTTTCAATATTAGCCGATTTAAATGGTCAATTCCATGCCATGTTTGCACAATTAGAGGTAGCCTTAGAAGCAAAAAACTATCCTCTTGCGAAAGAACGTCTAGAAATTGTTAGAAAGTATTCTTTGGAATTAGGTGATCCCATGTTAGAAGAGAATGTCTTTTCTACCGAGGGAATATTACTCTATGAACAGAATGAATTTCAAGAGGCTGTCTCAGTTTTTGAAAACGCCTTAGAAAAAGCTAAAAAAGCCAATATGCACAACGCTGTTGTGAATGCATACATAAATATTGGAGAATGCTATTTTCGTTTAGCCAACTATGATAGTGCCCTTAAAAACTTTGATATTGCACGTGGTCATGCAGAAGAGCGTAATGATAAAATAAACTTAGCAATTTCCCAAGTTAATATCGCTAAAGTGCTTTGTCAAAATCTAAAGATGGGTGATGTTTCTAGTGATGTCCAGGCAACCCATTATCTGACAGAAGCAATTGAATCGTTTGAAAAATCTGGTGATTCCAAAAATCTTATGATTGCATATGGGATATTTGGTAATCTGGAGGACATTAAACAAACGTATGATTCAGCGATGATCTATTATGAGAGAGCTGCGGAAACTGCGCAAGCACTAAATGACACTGTTCTTCACGATTTTTATTTTCAAAGAGTTCAAGCAATGAGAAGTAAGTTATATTAAGTGCTTACTAAACACCAATGCTTAGAATATTCAATAGAGCCAAACCGCAGAAATTGCATTATCAATGAGAAAATTAGATAAAAATTAATTTTGGATTAACCCAGTATCTCCCCAATCTTCTTAGCGGCCTGTTTCATATCAAGAAAAATTAAGCCTAGTTTTACAGATCGATTTGCTGAAGCAGTTAATACAGCTTTAGAGCCTGATTGAACTGAAATGAGATAACCTTCATTTCCTTCCACAAGAATTCGGGTCATTTCCCCCTTTCCTGTTTCCATGACTGCTCTTTCACCTAGACTGAGAATTGCTGCGGTCATGGCTGCAATTCGAACATCATCTAAGTCACCAGGTAATTTCGGAGGCCAAGATGAAATTGGAAGCCCTTCGAGACTAACAACGCTTGCAAAGTCTATGGCTGGCAATTTACTAACAAATGCTTCCAAGACTCCAACGATTTCCTTATGCATTTGTAGATCTGCATCACTATCGGGAATGTACATTATTACACCCTTGTAAACAAAATTCTGCACATATCTTTGCGTAGACATGTGAATTTTAGTTACTCTCCTATAAATATATTTCTAATTCCGAGATATTTCCGAATGAGAAGGTGTACAAGGAGAATAATCCTACTTAAGTCATTCTTTCTACTCAAAGTAATATAAGATCCTAATATGTAGATATTACGAAGAAAATCTCCTTCCATTACAATCTATCAAACTAGAATGAATTTAGGGGTAAGAAAGCAAAAGTATAATATTATCATAACAAATCGCTCCTGATTGGAAGGTAGCGAAAATCATGCCCAAGGTACATCAACCAAACCTGCGTAATATTAGATCCGAGTCTTCGAACCTGCAAGTAGGCAAAAATGGCTTATCTGAATCCTTCCTTATCGAACTTAGTAATCGATTAAAGAAGGAAAAAATTGTTAAGATCAAATTTTTAAAAAATGCACCATACAACACACGTCAGGAAGCTATTACAATTCTGAAAACTGTGTTGAACAGAAACACTGAAGTAGTTGAGAAAAGAGGCTGGACGGTAATACTTAAGAAAAAAGATTAATCACTCTGAGATGTCTTTGTTCCGTATAATTGAATCATCAAAATTTCCCGTGCAAGTGATTGGAAAGCACGTTTTACTCCTATTCCTGTTGTAGCTACAGTCTCATATATTGGATATTTAGATAAATTCAATTTTTCTACTAACTCTGACCGAGGTAGTGCATTTTCCATGTCCCGTTTATTCAAAGTAATCACTAATGGAATAGTTCTACCTAATTCTTCTCCCAAATGCAGTGCGAGTTCCTCGAAAGATGATAGATTTTCTTTCAGTTGATCTGATGTGGAATCTACAACAAATAATATGCCATCTACACCCTGAATAACTATTTTACGTTGATGTTTATGTCTATCTTGACCTGCTGTAGTATAAACATCAAATACTACTCCTGTTGTTGCTTGCATCGGTGCGAAATCAAAAAATAATGTACGGCCATGTGGATCTGCGAGCTGTGTGAATTTACCCTTTTCTAAGCCTTCAACTTTATGATATAACCAACCTAGAGTAGTAGTTTTTCCACAAAGAGAGGGGCCGTAAAATACTATTTTGAATCGATGACGACCTTCTGCGTCTTTTCGCAATCAATTTGGCTCCTTCGTTGACTAGGAGGATAGACGTTTGGATTAGAATTTTTCAAGTTCTCGTAGTGCGGCTTCAAGTTCATCTTTCTCAAGCCCAGTACGAACTTCAGGTGCTTTAGAAGGAGTTCCAGGCAATGTCCGAGAGGGTTGTCCTGCTAAAAACTCATCAAGAATTGAGCTTAGCTCTTCGTTCGCTTTTCTCATGAGTAAGCGGATCATACCTATATTGACCTCTGCATCCGAAATAATTGTTAAAATTCCTCTACCACATGCACTAGCAAAGATCTTCCCTGTATCAAACTCTGAAGTAACGATATCCAAACCGCCAATTGTCAGATTAGATCCTTGTTCTGCAGATGCCATGAAGACTGCTGAGGCAATTGCCCCGATACCATCAACATCGACAGATACATAACTAAACTTGGATACATGCGCAATTGTTAGACCAGTTCGGTCGACTAGAATAATCTTTCGAATACCGGGTTCACTTTTTATGATTTTACTGAGTACACTGTCAAACCTTCGTGGATCTATCAAACTAGTAATCTCCTGGGTGTCTTTTTCCAAGTTCAGAGAAAATTAAATAAATTTTGTCTCCGTATACCAATGCAAGATTAATTCTTAATAAATTTAGCTTATTAATCAATCCGAGTTCGAAATTTTTTTGGTCGTTCTAACAGGAACTCAATTCTAAATTCAAGCTTGTGCAAATAACACACTAGGGCAGTGAAAAAGGTGATTTCTATTTCAAAAATTGAAATCTTTAGAAAAATTCTCCCTCTTTAAAAAAACGACGATAACAGGATCAGCATGAGATTTCCTACTAGTATTTCAGTTAAAAATCCAAGAAGAAAAAAAACCATTAGTGGGAAAGATGGTTGAACCCAGATTGATTCTTTATTGTGAGTTTGAGTCTTTTTTGCGATCTCCACTAATCTAGAAAAATCTTCTTCTGGCGTTCCTAAACCGATTCGGAAATCAAATATCCAGCCATAGATTTCGTCATATAATTCGAGAAAGTCAAAATGCCAAGGTTTTTTTTTAATTTCCTCTAAAATCCCTTTAGTGTAACGGGGATATCCAATGAAATACAAACCAATTTTTGTGAGGATTGGTTTGTTTAAGGCGTATATAGTCTGATTACCAGTGTTTCTACGGACTAGATTATAGAAGAAGAGGAGGAGTGGAACAGAAATACTTAAAATATATGTATTGCAGAATACATTGAATATTCTGGGAATAATGGATATAAGTGCATCATATTTTGGATCAAGAAGTGAGAATAAGGGTAATTGAACAGGTGAGATGAATGCAATGGCAATAAATGCTATTCTATCAGCCTCTCCTCCTAATCCAGTCAATGAGTAAAATACTGCTAGAAATAGCGCAAAAATAATACCACCCAACCAAGGGATAAGATACATTTTTAGGTCTTCTAAGGCTTCTGTGCTATCCATCAACAGTATAATAATCAGTAACAGATGAATTATGAATCCACTTACAATCATTACCACCCAGATCCAATCTACAATCTCTCGAGTTTTCCAATCTTGTAAAGCTCCAAGAAATAATAGAAAAATTGCAATAAAGAGGAGGATTAGGTTTAGTAACGACTCTACCATCACTTGTACACCAAAAAATTACTTGAAATATCAATAACTGTTCCATAAAGACTTGTACATATTTTCATTTTGTATCTACGATCTGAAGGTCTTAAATATTCCTTTTTATTCTCAAAAGCAGTTTTCAAATAAAAATTGGCTGCTTTCGATAGATAACTTACGAAGGTGAGTTTGAGTATTCAGATTTCACTCTTTTAAGGTAAAAATTTAAAGCGTTTATGAAATTTGGTGGAAATTTGGTGGAAAGAATCCATACTTCTCTCAGTAAATCTCTCTAGGTAACCGTAAAAACATTCTAAAATACTCAACATCGGAGTTTCCATAGACTTCTACTCATGCTGAATTCCAATTAAGTGGAAGATTTGATTGCCACTGTGGCTTATGAGATTTTCTTAAGATCATCTCGGCGAAGCACGGTTATAGCGCCTCCTTGGTACTACTCACAGCTAAATCTGTTGAGAACCAGACAGGAGGATGTCGTGGGTTCAAAAAATAGTATTTCTCGGAATTCTATTTGAAATTCCCACCAGTGGCTTCATCATTAAATCGCTCCCCTCTTTTTATTTATTCAAATTTATTTATTGATAAAAAAACGTTAAATTCTCCGGATTTTCCCTTAGTGATAAATCCCTTCAAGAGTTATAATAAAAGGCAGATTGAATCTCATCCATCAGATATTTTACCTTTATTTGAATATGGCTTTTCAGGGAATATGAAGAAATATCCGTATACAAATTCAAGCTTAATTTTTTGAGGAGATTTTTTGGACTACAATGATCTGATTCTGTTGTGGAAAAATGAAAGATCAACTTCTTCGCTTTGTAACATACCTAAAGATTTGTATGTTTCCCTTGACGGATTACTTGCCAAATTAAAATCAGATATTCAGAAATCATCTAATACTAATATTGCAAATTCAGTTTTAGAAAGGATATTATTTATTAGGAAGGATATAGTGCGTATAAGGCTCGTTAAGATCGTAAACTTAGTGATTAATAATATTTTTTTTGATAATAACGCATTAACATGGGGAGAACAAAGAATAGTAGACAATTTAAGACTCTCGATGGAAACGATTGGCATTGAGAAACCAAACATTTTAGATGGATTGGAAGTTTCACCCGAAATAGACCAAATTGAAAATTCCAATACAGTTTTAGACCCCTTTCATGAAAATAGTGAAAAGAAATTTACTGTGCTTGAATATTCAACTGTCAGAATGCTTTATGATGTCGAAGCATTCATTGGTTTGGATGATTCATCGTATGGACCTTTACAAAAATATGACATCATAAACCTCCCCTTAGAAAATGCAACTGCCTTAATAGCACGTGGAGTTGCTCGTTTAATAGAAACCCCCGAAGAAAAAACTCTTGGTGAAAGAAAATGAAAAAGAAGTATATTCCTCAACCCCGATCAAATTTCCTAAAAATCTCGTGTGAATGCGGAAATGTCCAGGAAATTTTTTCTCATGCTACTACACATGTAAATTGTCGAGTATGTGGGAAAGTACTGGCAGAACCCCGTTCAGGGATAACACGATTGTTTGGAGAAGTTATTGAAATACTAGACAATAAATAGGTGATAATTAATGGAATCTAAATTTCCTGCTGTCGGAGAATTAGTTGTTGGATCCTGTTCCAAAGTAACTCCCCATGGTGCTTATTTTGAGATTTTTGATTATGAAGGCCTTGGAACCGAAGCAGGATTTGTGCATATTTCAGAGCTAAGTCGTACTTGGGTTAGAAATATTAGAAGTCAAGTTCGAGAAGGGCAGAGAGTAGTAGCTAAGATTTTGCGTATAGATTCGGCCCGGGGAGAAATAGATATGTCTATTCGGAGAGTTTCTGAACCTCAAAGACGGACTAAGCTAACGGAGCTCAAGCAAGAGAATCGAGCAAGAGGTATAGTGGCTGTTGCTTGTGAAAAGACGGAGATTGAAACAGAAAAAGTTGAGAAAATCCTACTCTCTCATTACGGATCGATTTACGAAGCTCTCCTTCAACTTCGGGAAAAAACGGCAAAAATATTAACAAAAATAGATATTTCCGAAAAAGTCGCGAAAGTGCTGTATGATCTAGCTGTTAAAGAATTACAACCTCCTACAGTAAAATTACTGGGTAAAATTTCTGTAACATGTTATGATTCGGATGGAGCTGTTGTACTTTCTGACTTTTTCAAGAAATACAAACAGGCTTTTAAAAAGAAGCATAAAAGTTCAGATTTATATATGCAGGTAATTTCTCCTCCAGATTATAGGTGTACAATTGAGAGTGCTGATTGGAAAACAGCTGAAACTGTTTGGAAAAATGTCCAAAAAGAAGTCCAAGATAGTCTGAGAGGACATGACGTAGAAGTTTCGTTTGAAAGAAAATAAACCATCTTTATGATAATTTAGGGATACGAATGCGTCTTCTAAAACAATGTGAATGCAGGTATACAATGAATCAATCCCTAGAAATTTGTGATTTATGCAAAAAACCCTTTAAAACTGTTTATCCGCCAAAATTTTCTTTACATGACAAATATGCACACTATCGTCGTCGTATGAAGAAGGAAGCCGAAACCAGGGGTAGCTTATGACCGAGCAGACTTCAGTGATTATCCGCTATTTCGATCTTAAAGATCTTGACAATGTAATTGATATAAATCGAAAATGTTTACCAGAAAATTATCCCGAGGGTTTTTTTAGGACAATTTTTGCCGAATGCCCGAAAGGGTTTGTTCTAGCAGAAGTAGAAGGCACCATTGTTGGATATACAATGGGCCGAATAGAGAGTGGATTGAGTCTTTTTTCAATTTTTCACAGGGCTAAGAAGGGTCATACTGTAAGTATTGCTGTGTTACCTGAATATAGACGAAATAAAATTGCAACACAGCTAATTGATGCTTCAACTTCGGGTATGAAAGAATATGGAGCGGAAGAGCTATTCTTAGAGGTTAGAATTTCGAATTCAGCAGCTGTGAAGCTGTATGAATCCTTAGGTTATAAAATCTTGAAAGAGCTACGCCATTATTATCGGGATATGGAAGGGGCATACTTAATGGCTCAAAAAGTTAAGAAAAATGATTAACTTAAGAATCGTAAATTTGATTAAAAGTCCCTGATTAAATTCTTTTGGGAATACTGATGCGATGGAGATTGTCATTCTACCCAAGTCATCTGCTTGAAGTGATGATTTACACACTTAACCTTCCTCTGTACAATCTAGGCTCGATTTTTTTGTAAGAAGAAGTCAATAAGGCTAGAATAATGATAGATCTTTCGGAATACACCTGAATATAAAGCTTTAAAAGGTTAAAAATCGTCACAAATGTGAATAACGGATATTGACGCATTTAAGTCATTGAAATCAAGTGTATTCATTTCTAATCTTAAATGTCAGAAAGAATTAAACTGGTGACTCTTACTTTGAGAGAAAAATACCAACTTGCAAGTAATGCGCTTAATCAATTGAGTAATGCTGCTTCCATTAAAGTAAAACATTTATCGGACCTGGTTATTAAATCTTATACACAGTTTCAAGAGATTCAATATCTTAGTGAATCTGTACCAGATATGATTCTACACCCAGATAAAAAATTTTCTAACCTAAAGGAAAGTGGAGAAATCCGTGTTGCACAATTACTCGCAGCAATTCTCTGTGATCAAATCTCAGATCGATCCAAAAAATTGACTGAAGATCTTGAATTTGGAAATATGGAATTAGATTTCCGTAATGAACTTTTAGATCTTCGTGAGCAAATCTTACGATTAGAAGATGTAGTACAAGTGCAAAACAAACTGGCAAATGGCTCACCAGTCTCAACAGAGGGGATTAAGAACTTACAAAAGAAATATGATTCCCGAATTAAACAACTAGAAAGCGAGTTACTACGAAAAGAGGGACGAACTCTCACAATCACCGCATTAGATGCGACTAAAAAGCCCAAAATTTTCGGAAAAGGAAAGTTTATCGATAATCTAGCTGATTTAACCCTTGAACAAGGAAAAACCTTACGTGCAAGTTCAGGTGGTTATATTTCAATGGCAAATCTATATACTTCCTTAAAAAATCAAATTCCAGATTTGGAGTTCACATTGAAAGATTTAGAAAAGGCTTGTAAACAACTCACTAAGCAATCGTTGATCGAGGGTGTTTCAACTCAATCTGGGATAAAGATTGTCGAGTTTACACCTGTAACCCTTGGAAAAGATGCAAGGAATATATTTAATCTAGCAATTAAGAAAGGGTACGTCACAATTGAGGAAGTCATGATGCATTCTAAATGGGATCAGCAACGTGTTATGAGAGTATTAGAGAGTCTTGTCAGTCAAAAAATCGCACGAAAGGTATCCTCGCTCGATTCAGGAGATCAGTACTACTTTCCAGGATTATATGGAGACGACGATTGGTAGGTATATAGTATGGCGGAAACAGATAAATTTGGGGGTTTATTCCGAAAAATTGGAGACACTATTCATATTGGAACCAGGAAATTCAAAGGTAAAACTATTTTGAGTTCAAAATTTGATGAATCGTCAAGTGAATCTTTGATTCACAGAGTGAAAGCAGAAGAAAATGATAATTTTAGGAAGATCGATGGTTTTATTGTAAAAGAGCCAGAAAATGCAGTCTTATTACAGTCAGGAGTGTTAATCGGCGTTGCAGGGAGCGGAATATATCAGTTAGAGAAATCGGCAAAACATCCAGGGAGTGAAATTATTTGGGTAACCAAACGTGAATTTATTATAAAGTGGGGAACACCTGGGATATATACTTCTGATAATGTAATGGTAGGGTGTTGGGGTATCTCACGGATGAGAATAGTTAATCCTAGGAATTTTATAATGAACGTTGTATCTCATAAACAGTATTACAGCGGAAACGAATTAAAAAACTGGGTTAAACAGACAATTATTGCAGCAGTAAAACATGTCATGACACGTTATACCGTTCCAGAATTATTGAAAGAAAGAAGAAGTCTTGAAATTCAAACTAGATCCGAATTAGGCCCTGAAAGTTCACGATGGGGATTGGAGTTGGTAGGTTTAGATATCGGTGGATTTAAAGTGCCCGAGGAATATGAAACTCTTCTGACATATGAAATTGAAAAGCAAATAATTGAAACACAACAGGAATTAGCAGAAGAACGGAAACAATTAGATGAGACCTCGGAGAAAATAAAAAAATTCGAAACAATGCTCGAACAAGCCGATGAGATGTTCTTAGCAGGGAAAATTACCGAAAAACAGTATAAAGAGTTAACAGACAAATATTCCTCAAAGCTTGCGAAATTAAAAGCTCAGCAAGATGTGTAGCACACTTTACTGATGTAGCTCAAGTTGAGAACCACATTCAGGACAATCGATCATTCCAACAGACTCCATTCCTTGAAAACAAGCTTCACACACTTCTGCATTGCAAAAATTGCACACGAATTTCTTCTGATCTGTTTTGACCCAATTACAAACAACACATTCAAAAGATACGTAAGTCTTCTTAAGAACAAACTGCATTTTTTTGATATTAATATGTCCTACAATAAACTGGTGAGTAATGAGTTTTTCCAATATTTTTATAACCAAATTTGATGATTGACCAATGAACTCAACTATCTGATTAAGAGTAAAGACTGTTGATTGACTATTATGAATATAATTAACTAATTGATTTTCAGTTGAACTAAGGCTTAACATTTTTTGATCAGAAGAGAACCACCCAGATTCTAAAGGACCTTGTCTACAGAAATAGCATTCTTCTGTTGTTTCAAGATTATATGAATAAGCATACGTCAGTTGACAAGAAGGACAGTTCCTAGGTAAATCGATTATAAATGCAGAAATGTTCCCACAGAATGGACATTCATGTGTACTATCAATATTTCTGCAATTAGAGCACATCACTCTTCTACAGTTTTGACATTCGAAGTAGATTGATGGATTAGTGTATGAGGAGGTATCAATTTGGCAAAAAATCTCTAGATCTTGAATTCCTTTTACTAGAAAAGGATTTCTTGAATCCCCCGCAACTAAGCGAAGTTTTAATTGGTGAGAAATAGTCCGAATCATTTTCAATAGTTCTAAGGTGTTTAAATTCAAATTTCCTGCTAATCCCTCAATATCAATTCCCTGTTCAAACCACGAAATGAGATTCACACTTTTTATCTCACTATATGATAAACTCCCCTTAAAACTATTATTTAGGACCACCAATAAACTGTATAGTTCGTCAAATGCGAGATCAAACCTAGCAACCCAGAAATCTAAAGGAATATCTTGGTAAACATAAATATCCCACAAAATCTGGGAAATAATATCGATTGTGGAATAAATATAGGCATTATTCTGGGACCGAAGAAAACTCACTTCGCTTTTAATTATCTCCAGAAAATTTGATGCATCTTCTCTGGATAGCTTTGTAAGTCTTGTTATATCAGTTAAAGATACTTCGGAGGATATTTTAAAACTCGTATTTATATATCGAGTTAGCATTCTTAGTGAGCGCTCATTCTGTGAAAATTTTGAAAATTTTACGAATTTAAAATTGTATAAACGCTGCTTTAAAGGATCAATATAACCCCTAAATAAATCTTTTTCAGCCATTATGTCTAAAACAGCTTCTAACTGATCATCTGTCCAATAAATTTGATTTAATACATATTCAAGATCGTGAGTTGGAGAATTTCCAAGTATTTTGTTTATGAATGTTATTGCACCTGTTTTTGTGAAAAATCTCCGATTAATTAAATCGAAAAAACCATCTATTTGTTGTACGAATTCGTAAATGATAGGCTCGAGCAATTTTCCCTGAACATTCAATAGATCTATTAACTCACATATATCTACCATCCCCTGTGTGTCAAGAAACAGTTGAATTTTCTGGTAAATATATGATTTTGGAATGAAATAGACATTATTATAATCTAAAAGTCCGTTCAATTCTTCTTGTTGAATTTTCTCATAAATAAAGGCAATAACAGTCATTTTATCCGTGTTGGAAGAAAATTTACCAAGCTGAATAGGTGATTGTGCAGTTGAGACTGCAGTTAACCATTTTGATTTCTTCCGTCTTAACATTTCTCTCAACCGCGAGATATTTATTCGATATAGAATCACTCTTTTTTAAATCATTTTTGACCAGAAATTATTAGACAAAATTGTATTTGATATTAAAGTTATGTAAATTGAGAAAGAAATTGCTATATTCGGAACAAATAGTTTGTGTGATGTTACTTGGTGAATGAAACTAATTTTAAATGCCAATTTTGCGGATATATCCCTCGAATACACGAACAACCAGTCACTGGCGCTTGGTATTGCCCTAAATGCGGAAAGAGGACAACGTTACGTTTAACTGCTCCTCAGCCACGAAGAACTAGTTATAAGAAATCCCAATCCCCTCAAGTGTCACGCGATCAAATTTCTAGCCAAATTTATAGCGAACTAACCAAAGAGAAGAAATCCAATTTTGGATTAAAGGATCCCTATCTCAATCCAAATATTCAACAAATAAAACCAAAAAATCGAAAAAAACTCAGAATCTTCTCTCCTCTAAATAATAGAGATTAGCCCCGTTTTGTTTTGTATTTGATTCTGATTCTTCTCTCCTCATCATCATTGAGAGAGCTGACAGTAATTCTATCCCCATCTTCTAAAATATCTTCTACTAATGCATCATTTTGAATTAAAGAATTCCCTTTGAATCCAACAAAGTCTTTCTTATATTTACGTTTTAATACTGTAAAGATAATTTTACATTTTGATTTTGGATTAACATTGACTGTATGCAGTGCTTTACGATAAATCGAAGAACTACCACACACAGAACATTCTGGATCTCTTAGTAGGTCATATGAACTGATATTACCAGTTAGAGCTGAATAAATTGTTAAGTCAGGGATATTAAATCTGTGTGTTTGGATTAGTGATTTAAATCGTTTTACTTCTTTTTTTCCGAAGAGCTTTATTTTCTTAAGAAATAAAGTTTTGATTATTTCTTGTGATTGAATTCCACTTGTCACTGCATTTACTGTTATTAGGCTAGGTACATGGTATGAAACAATTTGAATCACCTCTTTGTTTTCGAAAAGAGGGAATTGGTATTTCCTAGCTATTTTATTTGCTAAATGTGTAAGTGTAAGAGCATCTTCAGATGAATTTTCATCAGGTTCGCGATTATTAAGAGTATGGAATTCATATAGAGCTTTCCATGCACAATGTTCTCGCATTCTTGGAGTACCAACGAGTGTACATGGAGCAGTAGGAAGACGCGTTTCTTCTGGAGGGGGAGGAGAATCACAAGCTAAGCAGGCATTAGAATTTGAATCGATGCTTTGTACTTGTCCAAAAAACCCATCGGTCGCTGAATCTATAAATGGTAGTGACAATTCAATTGCATTCTCGTTAATGAATTGACGTGCCAAAAAGTTATCAACACAACCAGCAATAATATCGGCCTCCTCAAAAATTCTGAAAGGTAGTAATTGGATGGGTTCTGAAAATGCTTCAATCTCAATAGAAGAATTGTATCGTTTTTTAATAACGTTCATAGCGGTCTTAGCTTTGTTTTTTCCAATGTCCTTATGTGAAAATAATAGTTGACGGTTCAAGTTTGAATATTCGATAGAATCCATATCAACTAAAATCAGTTTACCAATTCCAAGTAAAGCTAAATTTTTAGCAACTTCTCCTCCAGTTCCCCCTATTCCGATTATCAATACACAGCTACCTTCAATGATATTCTGATTCCATATTGAAAGTCTTTCTTGACGATCAAATCTTGAAGCTGAAGGAATTGAGGTCATTGAGATTTCCCTTGAGGGAAGGAAAATGGAAATTTTATCCTCCTTTTATCTGATCTGGTACTATCATTAGGAGGGCGTTTTCTTCAATATTGTAAGATACGAGATTGTTTGATGGATTCATCCTTCTACCCTTAAATAATAGGGCAATTGGTACAACTTCTGGAATATTAAATGCATCACGTGCAGCTGTAATTGCTTGAAAAACAGTACCATTAATATTTATGTACTTTTCACGAATATTTTGATCAGGAGGAAGTTGTGGATCCTTAAAACGGACTTTTATCATACGTTCAATAGCATCGGGCGATGATCCTTGGGAACTCACATTTGAATCCCAAACTACATCTTTTTTTCGATTACTCATTTCTATACCTCTGATTGTCTCTACACATAAAATAACCGTTCGATTTCGGCCAATACAGTAATAAGATCAATACGACCTTTCGCATAATCCTCTAAAGGTCCCCGAATTAACGGATATCTAGAAAGAACTTCGCTTTCAAGACCGATCGGGTAGTTTTTCTTTCTTTTAATAACAAATGGGATAACTTCACCTGTTTGGGCATAAAAGTTAATTTTAATCTCCTTTTTTGCTGGTGTTGCATCATAACTCTCTAAAATCTGACGTATGAGAGGGTCTTTTTCTTTAATAGTGTCTTTTACCTCTACCATTGGAGGTTCAGATTCAAGTTTTTGAGGAATTTTACTTTCTGTGATCTGATAGATTTCCTCCAATATATCGAGCACAGAGCTAGCACCTGGTTGCCAATTCTTCATCGTATTCAAGTCATTGATTTCACATTCTATAACTTCTCGAAGAATATTCGGTCCATCTATGAAAGGTTTTCCCGGCAAATCATCAAGCACTATCAACAATGGAAACGCATACTGTCCGACTTGCATTTTAATACGAATTTTACTTACTTCTTCCCCTACCAGTTCCCCGGGAAAATTTTCAAGAATTTTTTGACTTTCTTGATATAAAAGGTAGTAATGTTCAGATTCGACTTCTTCATCAACTGAACTTTCATCAGGGGCGATACTCTGCGATTTTTTGAGATAATTCGTTAGGTCACAATATTCACAATGAATTGGACGAAGAGAGGTAGGTTTTCCTGATAAAGGAGCGCCACATCCATTACACTGAGCAACATCTGTCTCGAGAGTAGTCATATTTCCACCTCATTTTCATCTTCAATTTCTGTGAAGAATTACTTCACGAGAATTTCATACTAAATTAACCCACTAAGATTGTTTATTTTTATACATAAAGTTTTGATCTAAGCTTCGGATAGCATTCTGTGGTCAGAAATTTCGTTATTTTCTTCCAGAATATTGAATTACTGCAGGTTCATTCTGAGAACTGACCTTAAAAAACTAGCTCATAATGGCTTTCTTTCTAACCAGACAATCCACAGCTTTAAATAAAAATGATAGAGTAAGTTTAAAGGTAAATGGATAACACCTGATCAATGAACTAGGAGCGAATGCTTATGTCTGATCTACATTCCAGACGATTAAGGGAAGAATTTAAACGAATGTTGAAGGTATATCCCCCTAAAAGTGCAAACATAAAGTGGGTGATTGTGGATAATGATCTTCATCGCTATTCTGCTACTATAAAAGGGAAAAAAGGAACTCCTTATGAAAATGGGGAGTGGAAAATTACTATCGATTTACCACCGGAATATCCGTTTAAACCTCCAATTGTAAATTTCATTACACCTATTTGGCATCCCAATATTGCTGTTGGTGAAACCCGTTGGAAATGGGGTTCCAATGTATGCCTCAGTTTAATCAATTGGAATAATATCGGAGAACCAGGTGGTTGGAAAAAAACGATTACGTTACCTAGTGTCTTCGAACATATCGAAATGATGCTAGATGTATATCAAAGTTCCGGGGATTCCGATTTTCCTGAATATCTAGTTGATCCTGGTGATCCATTCAATCCAGAGGCTGGAAAGTCAATGCAATCAGATTTTGATAGTTTTTGGGAGAAAGCAGTAGAATGGACCCAAAAATTCAGTCCAAAGTAATCTTTAGCGTAAAAACCAAAACGGATTCTATTTGGAAGATATGCGACTTTGAGTAAGTAAGGAATCAATTCTAAATGACTGATAATCATCCTCACAAAAGGAAAGATGTCGTGGAAAACCTGAAGAAGTCATCAAAAGTGGAAAAGGATACCTCCGTTAAGAATGAAGACATCATACTTGAATTAGAGACAAAGTCTGTCATGATATCTGATCAAGCTATTAAGGCAATAACTAAATTTTCTATTGATGCAATGCCAAAAGAAGCAATAGGATTGTTAAGTGGGAAAGAATTCCGACCAAAAGAATTGCTTATTAATAAAGGGCTTTATGTAACAGAAGGGGAAGAATATTCAGTATCCTTTTCAGATAAAGATTTTCAGGTATTTGATCAATTAACAAATTCGGAGTTCTGTGTTGGTTGGTGGCATTCACATCCTGGATTCGGACTTTTTTTATCACAAACTGACATAACTACCCATATTTTCTCCTTTCAACTAGTTCAACCACTTTCAGTAGCTTTAGTAGTTGATCCAATGGATGTAGGAAAGGATGGAATTGCCAAATATCGGGTTTTTCAAGTTATTGGGGACTCTCGTAAAAATCTTTTTCGCTATAACGAAGTAGCCAGCTATCTTGTTGTAGCAAGTGATTAATAATTCTGGATTTGGAACTTTAGTAATCGGTAAGTGGGAAACAATATTAAACCGCAACGTAGATGGACTTTTAGAGGTTTAAAATGACAATATATCCTCCATTTAAGGATTATTTTATCTTCATTATACAATTCTTCCTACAAGGTGAATCATCTGGCCTTCTGGACTATGTTATAATCTTTTTAGGTCCAGGATTAGTATTATTCTTTACTTTTTATCTTCTATGGGCTGGTAGAAGGAAGAATCATAAAATTATAAATGTTTCAAAGGATGCTCTTCTTGAAATTTTCTCAAATGAATTTGATGATTTAGTAACTGATCAGTTAAGTTCTAATGGGGGTTTACTATTTCCAAAATACAAGAAATCGTCTAATATTCCTTTTAAAGATTTTCGTGTTGTATTTGCTCTTGAAGAACGTCATCTGATGTTGTCTGTGATTATTTCATGGTTTTCAGGAGTAAATGACTATATTGCAATTGAGGGAAATGCCAAGAAAGGAAAATTACCTGCAAAAATTCAGATTATACCAAATCATGAGGAGGGTCAAATTAAAAAACATCAAGACTTACTTTTTCAATTAAAAGACATAAAACTCAATTCTGAATTACTGGACCAGTTCTTTCTTATTCGAGCTACTTCGGTGAAGATGGGAAGTTTTTTCCTAATAGATAAACCTCTCTTAAAGCAAATATACTCGATTCGGGAATCATTAGTTCGATTGTCTGTTGATTCCTCAGAAGATCCTTCAATTCGCCTTTATTGTCGAATCAATAAGGAGTTGGACTTAGTGAAGTTGCACAAGTTATTTCTTACATTAACTGAGCGAGTGAATCAAGTAGCAGATAAAAAAGTAATGAAGAGATGAGAATTCTATAGAGTCTCTACAGGGTCTCAATTTTCTCTGTGACTCGTTGTCGAAGCCATTCTAATCCTTCTTCAACATTAAAACCAGTTTTTGCAGAGGTAGGAACAATAGCGTATGAATGAGTTGTCACTTTGTGAAGATTAAGGGATCGAGCGACTTCTCCAGCAGATGCAGCGTTCTCGAGATCTTGTTTATTAGCAAGAACAAGTATTGGAATGTTCTCTACTTTATCATTGTCCAAAACATACTTCCATAATTCTGCTTGGGCTTCATCAAAACGTTGTCTATCATTTGAATCGATAACATACACAATTCCCATTGAACCTGCCATATAACTCTCCCATAGGGATTCACGGAATGCTTCTTGACCGCCAATATCCCATGATATAAACCGAACATTACCTGAACTGAACTCATCCACATTCATACCAAGTGTACGGAATGTACTATCATCAAATTCCCCAGAAGTAATTCTTTTTACAATCGTGGTTTTCCCTGCATGATCAAGCCCGAGCCAAGCGATTTTCACGGTCAAGCGTTCTCTAGCGAACTTTGAACGTAATTTGGTTAGGAAACTCATTGATGATACCTCTCTATTCCTTCTTAGTTAATTTAATTTGAAATCTCTCGCTCATCCATTGCCAAGGTTCATCTACTCCTTCTCCAGTGAGAGCTGAGCATGGATAAACCCCAAAAGTTCGCGGTCGTTCTGCCATTTCAGTTTCTAATTCAAGTGTTCTAACAATATTATCCAAAGACATTGCGATATCAAGATCTTGTTTATTTGCTAAAAATAGGAATGCAGAATCCTCTGGTGCCCATTTTATTACATTTTTAAGCCATAGGGCAGCTGTTTCAACTTTATCTCTGTCAGCTGAATCGAATACAAAAACCACTCCTGAAGCTTCTGAAACAAAAGGCTCCCAAAGACTAGTAGGGTACGTGGGTTGTCCCCCTAGATCAACAGCCATAACCTCAAAATCCCCAATTTTTAATGTTTCAATATTCATACCCATAGTTGGGACTGTTTCTAAATCTTCATGTCCCTTCAGTCGTTTTACTAATGTTGTTTTCCCTGCATTAGCAAGACCGACAAATGCAATTTGATTTTCTATTTCCCGACCGAATAATTTTGTTGGCATCTTCTAAACCAATCATTAATTGAATCAGATGCTAAGAGTGCTAAAAAGAAAATTTACTGGAATCTTACAATTCTTCACCATAGAGGGTTTCATACAGATAATCAGTTTTCTTATAGCCGTTGTTTTAAGAATTCTATGCATTATTAATAAACCTATTTTATCGGGTGTATTCGAATTAACTCCAAAGTATCCCTGCTAGACTACTCGGGTAAATATTGGTTGATGAGAAACCAGCTTCGGGAAAACTCGGAAGTAAGTAGGTTTATCTTCTATTTGAGAATGTATAAGGGTTATTACTTCATTTAATTCTTGAAATTCCTGCGAATTATTGTACCGATATCTCACACTAACTTTTCCTTCATTTACTTCTTTCTCGCCAACTACAATGATGATAGGTGTCCACAACTTCTCTGCAGCCCTGATTTTTTTCCCTAACGATAGGTCTCTGTCATCGATCTCTACTCTAATATTGTTTTGTTCGAGTGTGTCAGCAATTTCTACAGAGAAATCTAAGAAATCTTCAGAAACAGGTAGGATTCTTACTTGAGCAGGAGCTAACCACAATGGGAATTGGGGTTTTGATCCTTTTTGGGAACGTTTCAATTGCTCCTCGATGATTCCGTAGATGACTCTTTCCGTTGATCCTGAAAGTGAACAATGCATCAATAAGGGGTAAACTTCCTTTCCACCAGAATCTATATATTGAATATCAAAACGTTCAGAATTTTCAACATCAATCTGAACAGTAGAAAGTGCAGCAGCTTTCTTTTGTGTATCTACTACATTAAACTCGAATTTTAAAATAAAGTATGCATACCTTGTCTCAAATAATTCAAGTAAAATAGGTTTTTTTAGTAATTTAATAAGAGATATAATCCATTCTTTATTTTCCTCAAAGAAACCTGTTGTCATTCGAAATGCAGTTTCAATGCTAACATCAATATCACTCATATACTTTAATGCAAGCCGAAATTGTTCTTCAAATTCTGTTTTAGCCATTTTAATATCTATTGTAGCAGTATGTAAGTCAGGCATGGTAAAGGCTCTAAGTCTACGTAATCCTGCAAGTTCACCCCGCTGTTCACGCCTGAAAGATTTAGCCATTTCGAATATCTTCAATGGAAGCTGGCGATAACTAATGATAGCATCCGACATTGTGAGAAATTGGCCAAAACAAGCAGCAAATCGGAGAAAATAGTTTTTATTACCAGATTTTACAACGTATTGTCTTGCTGGAAATCTTTCAACATATTTTTTCAGAGATTGGTGATCATATGAGTACATAATTGGTGTTTCAACGATCATAGCTCCGTATTGAGCGGCCATATTGTTAACATGATCTTCGATAAGTCTTTTTATAATGTAGCCTCTTGGAAGTATTCGAAAGTTGCCAGGATCAGTACCATCCTCGTAATCTACTAATTCTAGATTCTTCATCACGGTTACATGCAAAGGTGGTGTGCTAACAGTTCTATCCTTATCCGTTTCATATTTAACAAATAATTCGAGTTCTTTTTCTCCCTTATAGTTGAATTTATTGAAAGGGAATAATTTTCCATCTAAAGTAAGGATATAGAATGTTGAACGAACGGCCTGCTCCGCGGTGAGAGCTTTAGTTACTTCTGCAGAAGTTTCTGCAGGTTTCTCCTCTGATTGACCTAATATTTCTTTAGATCTTTCTGCCAGAGCATGTCCTTTGCAATTTAAATTAAAACTTTTATAATAGCCGAAGGGTGCCCTTAAAATATTTAGGTCAGTATTATTAGAACGTAAAGTAGATTCAATCTCTTTTAATGTTGATAAGGCGGCATCAGGTTTTGCTGGTTTAGTTTTAGCTAAATGAACCCAAGGGTACAAAATCAAATTGCGCTCACCAATATCTTTAAGGGCGGAGACAATTTCAGTGCAAGTATTTGTTATGACATTCGAAATATCAGGGATATCGCTTGTTTCAACGGATATAAAAACAATTAATGTCGAATCTGTGGTTGAATATTCCATCTTTGCCGTCTTGGAAGATTCAGGTTCATTAATTGCCTTATCAGTTACTTTCCAATCAAAACCATGCGAGTGAACGAGTAAAAGTTGCATAATAATCACAGATATTGCATTTTCTGGACGTGAGAGGACAGATTATAGTTCTCAAAAGAGCTTTTCCAATAAGATTTCTTTAAAATTAGAGTTGATTAACATTTGTAAACTAAAAAAATGTCTCAACGAAGAAATTAATTGCAGAATCGGGAATGCCCTGTTCAATAAAAGTTGCCCATGCTGTTGTTTTTGTCAGATTTTGAGTAAGTGTCTGTTCTGTCATGAATTCATAGTATTCATGTGGAAAGACTACCCATTCAGAAACTTCTTCAGCATAATAATCAGGTTTTACTTTAGACCAAGGTTTATACAATAAAGTAGCGATTTTCACGATTTTTGGATCCTTCAACTTAAGATAATCAAGTGCACATTCCAAGCTCTCCCCACTATCGGCTAAATCATCAATTAATAAAATATTCTTTTGAAATATATCTACACCGACATCTTGAGAGATTACTGGTTTGGTATGGGTTTCAGCAATCGCTGTATAAAATTTTATTTGCATAGTTGCTAGAATAGAAGATGTTTGATGACCCTCTAGGAGGTAACTTGCTTCAAACATATCACTTAGTAAACGAGCTGGGATCCATCCCCCTCGACTAATACCAAGGATAATATCAGGTTTAAAACCATCTTTTTTAATTAGATTGAACAGAGAACGGGCCAAATTATCAATCTCGTACCACTGAAAAATCCTGAATTCAACCAAAATCCAAACACATCGCTAAATGCTTTTGAAAAAGAATTTGTGTACTATCTAAAGAAAGATTTTAAGCTCTATTACAGTTAGATGTTCAGTCACAATTTTGAGGAGTGTCCAAAAAATTAGACCGTATATCATACAGGAACTGGATTCCTATGTTTATCTTGTCTTTGGTGCTGTAATTCAAAACCAAAGTGAGTCAATTGATATCAAAAAAACCTTAGGTGAATTAGAAGAGCGATTTATGCTAGTAGGTTCGCAATTAATCGACTTTCGTCATATATGGGGCTATAAACACATTTTTTCCGCACTTTGGCACACCGAAAAAGCAAAATCTACCGATAAAATGATTTCTAAATCTTTTTCTATGGAGATATTACTATATCTGGCTGGTTGTAGACAAATAAAAAAGGCTCTAAGTTTACTAGGTGTTAAGAACGATTCTAGTAAAATAATTGGAATTTTAGTTGCTGAAGCAGGCGATATTTTACCCGAGGCATATTCTTTTCTTGAGGAAGTAATTAGGTTCGTACCCGATATCAACATTATTGAAGAATTTGACCTAAAACGAGAATGGTTTATTCAACAACTGCTCGATGAAAATTACCATAATGCTGCAAGCTTTTCCAATTCAGATATCGAGAAAGCGCAATTAGAAAAGGTCGCTCTCCTAGCCTTAGATTCCTAGTAATCATTTGTACTCAGAAAACATTCTTGCCATACTGACATCAGAGTTGGGATGCATAACACTTATACCTGTCAGATCACGTATGATTTCAATCCTGATTTCGATATCAGGATCCTTTAACTGGACAGTTCCCCAGTTAATTTCATCTGCTACCTCTTGAATAATTTGTACAGATCGTAGATTACATTGACGCTTATTGAGGGTTATTCTCCAAGAATTTGAGGTTGAAATTCTCTCTTTAGCTAATATTGATGTCTGCTGAATAATTGCGGGAAGATCCGTCTTTATCAAGTATTCTAATGGTACAATCTTTAAACAAGCAATTAAAGGACCTTTCTCTGCAATATACTTTTTTATGCCTGAAATAACCTTGAAAGGGTGCACATCATTCTCTTCAAGTTTTAATATTGACAAACCTGGGACTCTGGACTTTAACGGTTTTGTTTTATAATTTAGTGTATCAGAAATAACATAAAATGCTTCTGAGATCGCATCTCGTTCATTTGTCCGTTGAGAGCTAATTAAGAAGCTCATCAGAGTTCACAGAAGAATGCTATTCCTCATTTCTAAGTAACCAAGCGGATGAAATGAGGTCAGTAGATCCACATTTAGGACAACTTGGTTTAGTGATGTAAATACCATCTTCTTCAATAGTTATAAATTCTGCTTTTTGAAAACGGTTTTCACATTCTTTATTCTGGCAAATATATACATCAGGTTTTTCTACCATTGTCTCACATTTCCACGTAAATTTATTTTAGATCTGTTTATGCCCAAATTCTAAGATATCAATAATATTAGATACACCTTTCGCTAAAAAATACCGATTATTGTCCCAATCTGCTATTACTAATCGTCTCCATGAAGCAAATTGTAATTGAGAAAGGATTTCAGATTCTGACTGTCCCATAGTATTTACAATATCGTTTAGATCTCCAGTTGAGTTTTTAACAGCTTGTAATACTGGATAATAAGTTTTCACTGCATTTAACACAATTAATCCAAGAGCTCGTTCCAAACTTGTACCTGTTTTCGCTGATGTGCCGATATATGAAATTGAAGAAGCTCTACTACCCAGAACAGTATTTGCTACTTCCTCTGGACTCTTTGCTCCGAGAATATCCTGTTTATTCGCACAAAGAACAATGGGTGTTCCTGGCAGGATTTCATCAATTTCTTCTAGAAGTTTCTTTGCCTCATCAAAAGAAGCCACATTGACCGAATCAACAACGAAAAGAATTCCATCTGCTCCCTTACTCAGAATTTTTCTAATTATTTCGAATCGTTGCAATCCTGGTGTTCCGAAAAGAAAGACTTCTACTCCATAGATTGTCGTTTTGCAGTGATCCAAGGCGATGGTTGTTCCACCATAATCAATCGAAATTGCTTTTCCTGAACAGATTTTTTGCACTGTCGAAGACTTTCCACTATTGTAGGGACCTAGGATCACAATTTTCATGACGTTCTACCACATAAATAGTTGGTTTGGGATTCTTGTTCAATAAATCTTTACTCTGATATGGTTGATGATATGATAATTCCTTATAATACTGATGAAATGAAACTTGATAAAAATCCCAATTCTTACCAGTGAAGCAAAGGACTGCTTTTCAGCATATTCTCAGTTGTCTACTAAAATCTACCATTTCGCCTTAAAAAGATTAGCTAATCTAAGCCAGAATATTCCCAGTAATCGATTTATTGCCCCTTAGACTAAATATTTAGTAGTCGGACATATTTAGTAATATTCTCGAAATTTGTCAAAGCAATAGACTAAAACCAATAGATAAAAACTGAAGAAAATTTGGCTTTGTATTGAGTTACTAATTAGGAGTCATAAAAAAAATGGCACAGCTCCTCTATCGAAACCTTTGGGCACCAAAAGAGTTACGTACTCTTCTTCTAGGCGTTTTAATGATCTCATTAGGCTTTTTACTTGAACTAATATTTCTATTCTTCCTCGATGATATAAAATCATCATTTCTCGGAGTCTTATATTGGGAATTCACATTATTCGACGGAACCACAACTCCACTATTGATATTATTCCATTTAATAGTATGGAGCATCATATTCTTTGCTTCATTAATGGTATATACGGTCATTCGAGAATACAGTGGTGGAAGAACAGGTATCACTGAAATTGCAGGGATTATGATTGTTCTAGCAATAACCACTGTATTAATTTTCGACCAATGGTTTGCCCTATTCTTTCTTATTGCTGCTAGTTTAATTACTGGCTATCTTTACCTAGTAGTTAGTGAATAGTCCTTCCTAGTGTATCACTGGCATTACAATCAATCTTTGTTCAAATAATGGGATATTTCTTCTTATTAATCTCCTTGAAGAGAGACTTTATATTCCTATTAATGTAACGGAAAAACTATGTCTTCACACCACCAACCAGGATTGGGAATTGAACATCCTTACTCGCATCAAATTATGATTGGAAGTGCAGTTTTCTTCTTTTTAACATGGATACTTGATACTTTTTTCCTTCAGCTATTTATCGATCTAAGGAAAAGCATCCCACTAATTTTTCGTATCGTTATATTTACTATAACATTGGTCTTGGCATTCATTCTTATGAATAGTTCTCAAAAAAAGATTTTTTCGGAATCCCAGACTGAACCAGGACTCGTCTCGGATGGTATATATGCCCTCGTTCGTCATCCCCTCTATCTAAGTATCCCCCTCCTCTATATGGCTTTCTCTCTTCTTTCTGTTTCGATCCTTTCTTTTTTCTCCATACTCTTCATTTTCATCTTTTTTGATAGAATGGTCGTATTTGAAGAAAAAGAATTGGTTAACATTTTAGGAGATGTATATCGTGAATATACACAGCTTACTCCGAGATGGATTCCTCGATTCTCAAATCTATACCAGCTTATCTTTGCATCCAGGGATGATTAATTAGGTATTATGCATTTGAATAAGCGTAGGTATTTATAGTAAACCAGTCCTATTTCGATTGGATACTTCTATTCGTATCTGGATAGAAACTTACTATGAGCTATCTTTCAAATGTTAAACGAGAAACATCTTTTAGCCTTTCATTATGGTTAAAGTGGTTAATAGTCAGTTTAATTGGATGGACCACACTTTTACTATCTATACTGTATCTGGAAGAATATATTTTTATTGCTGGTGGAATTCTAGCAAGTAGTATCTTCATCGGACTTATTCAATGGGTAAACATACGCAATGTGTTTGACTGGGCAAAAACATGGATTATGGTAAGTATTTTGATGGTACCTATAGGTTTAGCATATGCAACAACATTAGGGGCCTTAGTTCTAGCCGTAGGTATCGCTGGTGGTCTTTTAGGAAAAGAATTAATGGGAGTAGTAGGTAGTATCTTTCTACCTGCCATATCGATTGCAATAGTGTATGTGTTGTATATGTTTATCACAGGAAAGATAGTAAGAAGACTGGTTGCTAGAGTTCAAGGAACGCAAGTGGTTTTACTGGAGCAAATTGTAGTAGTAGGGTTTGCAGTAACCATTGCTTTAACAATAAATGTCCTAGTCAGCTTATTTGACTCAGGTGCTGGAATTTTGTTTGGTGGAGTAATATTCGGCCTTATTACGGGTTATGGAACTAATGAAATCGGATTACCAACACGATGGGCGAAAATGGAGACTAAACAGGACTGAGAAATTACTTTCTTTGAAATTCCTGAATTACTAATATTTTGTCCATTAACCTATTTACTGTCATCACACATATTACATTTACCAAAAAAGTTAGTCTCGGCACTATCAATAGTAAAATCTTTCTGTTTCCCAATTATTTGTAACGCAAAATTTCTTAATTCTTCTGATTCAAAATCAATGATTTTTCCACAATTCTTGCATATAATATGGTGATGTGGATCAATTTTTGCTTCAAACCTTGAAACTCCTTTAATATTTACTTCTTTTATTATGTCATGAATCATGAGAGTCTTCAAATTTTTATAAACAGTAGCTTTAGTTGTCCGAGGTAGAGTTCGTTTTACTTTTTCAAAGATCTCTTCTACAGAGGGGTGATTCTGATTGTCTTTGAGAAATTTTAGTATAGTATTTCTTTGATTGGTAATTTTCATTCCAGTAGAATCACCTAAAAAGTTGAAAGTATCATGGTTGGTAATATTTACGAAGAATATTAAAGGCTACGCAATTTTTAATCCGTTCTCGTACGTATATTACCGTTTTTCATATTTATCAATACGTTAAATAAGCATTATCAAATGATACTTATTACTATTTAATATTCATTATCCTTATATATGTAAGATTTACTCAATAATAATGACTCTCAAAGTTAATTTTATTAGAAAAAATCAGTTTTCAAAGCTTATTTTTCTAATACCTTAAGGAGAGATAAATTAACTCGGAAAAAAAACACAGATTTTGTATCAATACAGTTTTTAGAAGAAAAAAGGAGGATTTCATATGAATGGTAAAAAAGAAAAGACTTTAACAACATCAGCAGGAAATCCTGTGTCTGATAATCAGAATTCACTCACAGCTGGTCCTCGTGGTCCTGTTCTGCTACAAGACTATCAATTAATTGAAAAGCTTGCTCATCAAAATAGAGAAAGAATTCCTGAACGTGTAGTACATGCCAAAGGATGGGGCGCCTTTGGTACCTTTACTGTAACTCATGATATCACAAAATACACGAAAGCCAACATTTTCAATGCAATTGGTAAGAAAACCGACATGTTAGCTCGATTTTCTACAGTTGCTGGTGAGATGGGTGCTGCCGATGCAGAGAGAGATGTTCGTGGATTTGCATTAAAATTCTATACTGAGGAAGGAAATTGGGATATGGTCGGTAATAATACTCCTGTATTCTTTATACGTGATCCCCTGAAATTTCCAGATTTTATTCATACCCAAAAAAGACATCCAAAAACTAATCTTCGATCCAACACCGCAGCTTGGGATTTTTGGAGTCTTTCTCCTGAAAGCTTGCATCAAGTCACTATTCTCATGTCGGATAGAGGTATTCCAGTAGCTCCTATGTTTATGAATGGCTATGGCTCGCACACATATAGTTTCATTAATTCAGATAATGAGCGATTTTGGGTTAAGTTTCACTTTAAGACTCAGCAAGGACATAAATTTTATACTAATGAGGAAGCTACAGAGGTTATTGGAAGAACAAGAGAATCATATCAGGAAGAATTATTTGGAGCAATTGAACGAGGTGAGTTCCCCAAGTGGACATTGTATGTACAAGTGATGTCGGAAGAAGATGCGCTGAAGACTTCCTATAATCCGTTTGATTTGACAAAAGTTTGGCCACATGGAGAGTATCCTTTGATAGAAGTCGGTATAATGGAGTTAAACAGAAACCCAGATAATTACTTTACAGATATCGAACAAGCAGCATTTTCACCGTCAAATATTGTACCTGGAATTAGTTTTTCTCCAGATAAAATGTTACAGGCAAGAATCTTTTCTTATGCTGACGCACACAGGTATCGTCTTGGAACCCACTATGAATCATTACCAGTGAATAGACCAAAGTCAGGAGCTGCCCATTACCATAAAGATGGTCACATGAGATTCTTCGACAATTTTACAGAGAATCCAGATGCATACTATGAACCTAGTTCATTTGGAGGTCCAAAAGAGAATTCTGAATTTGCAGAACCACCTCTTAAGATCTCTGGAGATGCAGATCGTTATGATCACCGTGAGGGGAATGACGATTACATTCAACCACGTGCACTGTTCAATTTGTTCAACGATGAACAGAAGAGAAGACTTTTCAGCAATATTGCTGCATCCATGGATGGAGTCCCTGACTACATAATTAATAAACAACTCGAACACTTTGATAAAGTAGATCCTGCCTATGGTGCAGGTGTTAAGAAAGCCCTTGGCAAGTAATTTCAGTCAATAACGTCTCTTGATCATGTATAGGATAATTTAACATCAGAAATGCCGTTAAATTATCCAATACCAACTTTTTTTGCTTTTTTAGGATAAACCGTTGCTATAAATACAGGATTATGTCGTAAAATGATAGATAGTTTGGAGACGTTTCAAGAATGGTGTATGCAAACGACTTTTTTCGATCGAAGTCATTTATTGTAGGTGAGAATACAATATTACCATTGGTTAGAATCTATAAAAACTATCAATAAAAATAATCTCAGAATTCCTTAAAACGTATTTTATCAAATTACTCCATATAATCCAATTGGTGTAGTTTTTCCCAAAGATTTCACTAGGAAAGGAACAGGTTCACAGATGAGTGAGAAACCAACTAAAAATGAGTACAAAGATATCATTAAGCTTGAAGAGGAAATTTCTAACTTTTTTGAGGATTTAATGTATGATCGTGGAGGTTCTCCCCTACTAGGGAGGATATTTGCACTGTGTGTATTAACCTCTCCTGAAGAACCGTTATTACAGAAAGAATTAGTAGATAAGTTCGAGGTTAATCCTTCCACCATTAGTCGGAATTTGAAGGAACTAGAAAACTGGAAATTAATCGATAGACGTCGTGAACCAGGTTCTCGGGAGTGGAAATATCAAGTAGAAAAAAATGCATATCTTGAATTATTAGTGGATGAATTTGAAGAAAAACTTAATACGCTCAAGGAGCGGGAAGGAGGTTTACGGCGTATTCGAGAACGATGGGGAAAAACTCTGAGTCAAGAATCAAAGGATTCTCCTGGAGGGAAACGTACTTTACAAAAACTAGATGATCTTATCACTTGGATGGACATCGCAACCTCAGAGCTTGATGATTTCATCCAAGCCTTGCATAGAAGATTCCAAGAACTTGATTCTAGTATTGATTAGAATATCCATTTCCGTGTTTCTGGTTTATACTTATTGAAGATTTTAGTCTCTCAGACTGGGACGGTGTCGTCATTAAATACCGGTTGGTATATTCTCATCATCGAGACACTATTTTATCATTAAATAGGGTTTTTTTGACTGTATTATATCGATCTACATAGGTTCCTTTAGCTAAATATTCTTTCGCTTTCTTTATAGATCCTGTTAAGCATTCTGAGTAAATCAGAAGTGGATGGGAGTGATGGGTATGAATAAAACAAAGACTTGCCCGGACTAGTTGAACAGAGTGGTGTGACATACGAAAAATACCCCCTTGATTCTCAGGATCAAAATAGGAAAGATAGAGACCTACTTTAGCGGCTCCAGTAACTCCAAAGATTCTTTTGACTTCTCCCGCTAAGATAAACCAAGCTTCTTTCTCAGAAATTTCTCTTGGACTAATGAATCTTACCGTTAAATATCGAACACGCTCTTTCTTCATTCTATTCTTCCTCCTCCAGTTGGGATATCCTTTTTCGTGCTTTATATATTCCAGGTGCTAGATAATCTTGACTAATCTTAACTTGATTTCTAGTAAGTAATTTACTTGGGATTTCGCATATTGATTCAAAAATTGGTTCTTTCTTAGATGAAAGGACCTGAAACAATGAATGTAATTCTAAGGGCGATCGTAATTCTATTGGAGCTGTAGCACCTGAGTTGATTATAACTGGAACTGATTTTATCTGAGCAATCTTTAAAGCTTGTTTAACTTGTCGGAACATCGGAATTTGAAGTCGTTCAGGCGCTAAGTATAGCTCACTTAGCGAGAGTTCCAAATTTTTAGTGAATTTTATCATTAATTTAGCTATAGAGCGAGTGAATAACTTACTAATTTGGTTGAATGGGAATACTAGTATATCAATTCTATTATCTTGGGATGCCCAGCCAACAATCTCGGGATCAAAGCATTTTACAGAGATAATTGGGTAATTTCTTCTTTCTCTCCTAAGAATTTGGATAATTTTTTCCTTTGGAATCTTACTCGAATCTACATCTAACCTATCAATAACTTCTAAATTCTGAGATTTTGGAAGGTGGTTTGCATTTATGGATTTGGCGTCCCACTGTCTTCCCAACCAGATTTGGGAATAACCAAGAAGCTTGCTAAATTCAAGAGTGGCACGCAAATGGGAACTGGAATCCAGAACTATATAATCGACAAATTTACGTGGCACTCGAATCAATTTCCTGTTAATTTTCAATCAAACGAGGATAACTATCCTCGAGATACGCTCTGATTAAATTTTTTATAAATTCAATCTTGTTGTAAGAAAAAAAAGAAGAAAGAAAGTGGATTGAGAGTTTTTAGTATAAAAAGGATTATTTATACCATCATCTGTCATACGATGGACGGGTATGTTC
>JAEOTM010000021.1 GCA_016839815.1 Candidatus Hodarchaeota archaeon | reverse complement strand
CGAGAACACCAAAATATGATAGAGCTTAGGCCTATCATGTGCAGTTCATGCTTTTAAACCTTACGCCTTGATATCGGTCAGTCTATAGGTGACATAGACAATCAAGGGTTGAGCTCAAAATGACTTATTATAATACTGGGGGAATTGCCCAAATTACATTTCATTTCTGGCTATATACTGTTTTGGGGATCAGAAAGCTAGGTTTTTTTTAAAAATTAAGAAATGGCAGTTTCAGATAGTTTCTTGGCTAAAAAAACAGTTTTGGTGAACTTTTTATTGAATGAAACAGGACGGATTGAACAAGAGGTAATCCAGATCTAAGACCCGATCAATTATATTTTAGATGGTCTTCCATTATGTCGGGTAAAATGACAAAAATATCCTTAAATTGCCGATAAAAATCATTTATTCCCCGTGGTAGGGTCATATCCCTTTATTAATTCGCGTTTTGTTTTCCGTGAGAATTTTTTTATCTCAAGCTCCCGATTGATGGCCTCTTTTCTTGTCGTATATCTTTCAGAGTGAACTAGTTCGACTGGATAACGCCCTCGTGTATATCTTCCACCACGTCCATTATTATGTTCCTGTATTCGTCGTTCTAAATCATTTGTGTATCCAGTATAAAAGGATCCACCACGACACCGTAGAATGTAAACATAATACTGCTTCTTGGCCTCTCTCGGCATTAAACTGCACCAGGTTGGATAAGTTTCATTTTCAATGATTTAAGCATTTTATATGTTATCCATACATAGGAGAATTTTGTTGTTTCTACAAAAACTTTATCATAAAATGTTAAATAGTCACAGGATGTTTCAAGTGCGTTTGAGAAAATTACATTGAAAGATAAGGCATAATGAAGGCTTAAGAATTGCAAGTTGGTATGCTAATCATCGGAAATGAGATATTAGATGGAATTACACTGGATACCAATTCAAATTGGTTAGCAAGGCGTCTAGTCAAACTTGGTGCACAAATTAAGATGCGAATAACAACTCGTGACGAGCTCAATGCCATTTCAGGAGCTATTTTTCGATTAATGAGTGAAGGATGTGATGTAATCATTGTTTCTGGAGGACTTGGCCCCACTCACGATGATATAACTTTGCAAGGTCTTGCTGAAGCACTTAATGTGGAACTGGAACTTGATACAAAAGCACTTGCCATTGTCGAGCGGCAATACCAATGGCTATATGAGAAAGGACTTGTTGATACCCCAACAATTACTAAACCCCGAGAAAAGATGGCACATCTTCCAGAAAACGCGATAGCGTTGGATAATAGAGTCGGGGGTGCCCCAGGAGTATTAATTGAGCACAATGATATTCAAATTTTTGCCCTCCCCGGCGTTCCTTCAGAACTCAAATCCATTTATGAGATGGAAGTAGAGTCATTACTTTTGAAGAGATATTCCAGAGCATATTCTGAAGTAGTAATTGAACGTGAGGTTAAGGATGAGTCAATGATTGCGCCGTTGATTGATCGTATCATGACCGATTTTCCCAACTTGTGGGTGAAATCATTACCGCCGGCATATGGAACATCAAATATAATCCGGTTTTGGTTTTCATTATCCTCTGAAAAAGATGATAAAGATACTCTACATGGGATTATTAACCAGGCGATTGAAATCTTTGATAGATTACTGAAAGCTGCTGAACCAAACATTTAGGTTAAGTTAACAATACCCAAGAGTACCAACGAAGGCATATTACACTTCTAAAAGCTCAAACGTCAAAATACTGATAGAAATATTGATCTTTCGCGAAAAACTGTTCGCTCACATGCCCAGAAATTCATAGATAAATTATCAGCGTTTTTTCTTATATTTTGGAATAGAAAGTGCTCGACTACCATAAGTTTGTTTCAATTGTGGGGAATCATACAAATCCCCATCAGCGTTTACTTCAATCTTCAGTAATCCACCGGTCAAATAAAGATTAATAAAGAATTTTCGGCCACAAGTGGGACACAATGTGTCAATATTATGATGGCCTCCGCCTTGATCGGTAATTGAGAGTACTGCATTGCAGCTGGAACAGTTAAACATGATTTTATTAAGTTTCATGAATTGACCTCCTAGCCTAACATACAACATATCTGCGAATATCTCATCTCACACGCGAATACGTCATAAATAGTTTCCAAACAACCCATAAGGGACTTCACAGGCGATTCAATAGGTCATTAAATCGAAAATAGATAACAATAATTTGATCTGCCACCAATCTCTTAGGCAACAGGATACAAGCAACCAGCCGGTTACCCTATTTAAAGGTACCTAAATTTTTATTATTTGGCCATAAAATATTAGAAAAGAGATTATCATATTTCTAGTGAATATACAAATAAGAAGTCGGCAAGATATATTTTAATTTATAAAAGATTCTTAGATCACAAAAAACAAAACCAATAAATAAGAAAGAAAATCAAAAAAAAAGTGGACGACCTAAAGGGGTTTTGGGATCATTGTAGCACCAAGAGCCCCGGTCGCCAAGAGTGCTGCTAGTGCGAGAACTAATCCCATTCCAATGAGAAGACTCGTACTTACAGGCAGTGTAAACTTATGAGATCCAATAGTTGCCATACTATCTACCTATTTATTTATCCACAGTATGGACTTAAAAACATTATTCTTCGAGAATTTCATTTTTCTTCCAGAAAAACGGAGTACGATCGACTTTCCAATACCCTAAACCTATGAATACGAAAGCAATAGCAATGAATAACAGATGAGGACGTACATAGGGATGAACAACTACATGATATTCATATTTAATAAGAAATCCCGGTTCTGCAAACTTATATCGTACATAGAAATCCCATTTCTGCATATCTTGGACAAACTGTAACGTTTCTTCACCGATAATTCCGTCTGGTGTAAGCCGAGTTGAATATGCAAATGCATCCACAGTAATATAGCTATCCTGCACTGAAGTAATAAATGGAAAATAAAATCCCAGGTATTCAGAACTTACTCGATTTGAAGCAATAACTAATCCGATTTGATCAATAACAAGGACTTCGGTGTAATTTAAATCCTCAATTGTTGTACCATTCCATTGGCGGACATTCTTATTCAACAGAATAGTCATATTTTGAGGATATTTTGTCAGGACTTGAACTCCTATTGTGCCATTAGTTGGATATGTGGGTCCCCAGATTTGTTTCGTTTCACCTAAAACAATATATTCCGCACTCTCTCCAGGTTCAATAGAGCCTCCAAATTCATTTTTTGAAAGTTCAATAGATTCTACGACCCTACCATCACTCCAACTAAATACTTGGAGTAAGATAATAATAATTATACCCGCGACCGCTAGACTACCCAATCCTTTAATCTTTGAGAAAGTTATTCTCCCATATAACATCCAATAAAGTAGGGTGGCCACAAAAATTAATGAGAAAAACCCATAGAATGAAATCAAGATCGCAATCGGCCATCCAAGGTATGGGATTCTATAAATAACTTGTCCCTGAATCGTTTTGTCAGGGACAAGTGAAATAATGATGCGTCTACCATTTACATCATAAGTTGGTACGTGGATAACGTCTCGAGCAGTTTTATGAACATCTGGTCTACTGTTCATCTCTCCATAAAGTGCAAAATATCGCTCTTCATCAATAATTGTAATATTCCAGACTTGATGAAGAATTCTTTCTTGAATATAACCATAATCAATTTCATATATAATTACATCACCAATCTGAAGATCTGCCGGATCAACCGTACGTACAAGGATCAGATCCCCTACTTCATAGGATGGGGCCATACTGGGGGACATTACAACTTCGAGAGGCCTTAAGTTGGAGGTTCCAACCGCGATTAAACTATAAATCACAAGAAAAAAGATAATTGGAGCAAGAATTGCAATTTTTGACGTTTTCTCTTGTTTTTGACGAATATTGTTCTTCTGTTGCAACGGGTTTACCGCCTTTTTTTCAATTATGATTTTTTTATTATTCTTTTCTTTGAAAGAAGGTTTTTATCTTTAATAACGATATTTACGGGAATATAACTCATTTTTGAGCTATAAGAATAATCTTTGTCGAGTCAAAGGATATTGGGTCGCCTTCAAAATTTCCAAATATGTCATCAATCTGAAAACCAGCCTTTTCAACTAACTCACTAAGGTCGTAAGGGGTAAAATGCATCTGGGTGAATTCCTTTCTTTGTATTTCACCATTTGGTTTGATGATCTCAAAGACCATATATTCTACATTTTCTCGAAAATCAAACCTCTTGTAGGATCTGTAAATGCTGCCATCCTTCCCAGATCTCTCTGTTGTCTTTATGAATTGTTTTATTGCGAGAAGATTCATACAATCAATAATAATTTTAGCACCCGGCTTTAAGGCATTATTAAGACTTATAAAAGCCTTTAATTGCTCAGATTTTTTTAGAAGCCCAATACTATTAAGCAAACATGTCCCAAAATCGGCCTGAACCTTCGATGGGGTATCTCGGCAGTCAGATTCTATGGTAGAAACCAAAAGGCCGTTTTCGTTGAATCTCTTTTTTGCTAAATCAAGATATTTTCGGATATAATCCAATATTGTTACTTGAAACCCCTTTTTTGCAAAATAAAGTGAATGCCTACCCCAGCCTCCACACCAATCCAAAATATGACCTTCTTTCGCGTTCAATAATTCAAGTATTTGATCCGCTTCTCTTCGGGATTCATCCTCTGTAAAACGCCATCCATAGTAGTTCTCATAGAATCCACTTTGAAAGTAGTCTTTGATTTCTTCCTCACTGAACAAAGTAAATTCCTCTAATTCTGATATAGTAGTCCCGTTGCAATCAAATATCTATGTACTTTATGATTTTCATGAGATGCCGATTTACAAATAAACTACAATAGCGAAAAAAATATGAGACGCTTCAAAGCTGGATCAAATCCTCATTTAGAAGTTTTAGAGCAAATTTCACTCGCTTTTTGTATTGAGTCTTTGTATGTTCAGTGACACCATAACGTTTCATGAGATCTATCCCCTCAACGAGAAGAGCTAAACTAACATCAAAATTAATTGGTATTCCATTAGGGTAGATTTCACTTAGACTAGGAGCCCCCCACGTCTGAAGAACACCATCATAACCGCGAATAAAGTGTTTAAAATGATTTACAGTTTCAGAAATATCATTCGTATTCTCAAATTCCTCGTAAAAGAAAATTGAAAAGAATACTCCAACGTCTTCGATCCGAGACACACCAGATGTCTCTTCCAGATATTCGGGATCGATTATCCAGGTAATTACATTTTCAGGAGTAACTTCATCAGAAGATTGTTGTGAAAAAAGGATATTTCCATCATGGAGATCACCGAAAGGAGTAGTACCACCAGGAGATTCCTTTAACACTTTCAAGTGCTTCCCAAACAGGTTAAGAAAAATATCTTTTAATTGTGAGCTCGCTCCAGGAAGTTGGATTGTTGAAATCGCCACAAGACCTTCGTATCGCTCTAATTCGATATTTCCAAGTTCTGGCCCGTGAATAGCTGCTAACGCTCTGCCTACTAGAAAGGCTTTTGTCTCATTTGGAATATTAGCATCGGCATACGAGTATCCATCAATACCTTCGTAAACAAGAAATGCAGATTTAGAGCCAGCATACAGGATCTTTGGAGTTTTTGTATTGGGAACCGGAGGATCCCGACTGTCAAAACGCCATTGAAGAATTCGCGATTTCCGAGCTTCCTCTTGGGGCTCTTCCAAAGAACCAGATCGGAAGAATTTAACCGCAATTTTTGCAGACTGCTGGCCCACATCAGTTCCAAAGAGGACGGAGATAAGATCAACAGAACCCGTTCGTCCAAATTTTTTCACACGAGATACATCATTAATTGCGAAAACACGGGGTCTTTGACCAGTCTCAGCTTCAACACAATCGAAAAGGTAATCTTGAAAGTTTTCAGATATTCTACCAAGTGTTTCTTTTAACTGAATTTTTTGAAGAATTCTTTCTTTAGCTGTATCGTCAGGTTCTGACAAATTTATCTCACCTAAAGGGTTGTCAGACATCAAATTCGGGTGTGAACACAAGCTCCTCTGTGTATTATGTCCTATTTATGCCAAAGATTCCCCTCATATAATGAAGGTGTGCATTATGTCATTTATTTAGTGTATTTAGTTCTTATCATCTGCTTCAGCTAATTGTTGTATTTTGAGGGTATTTTTTGTCAGATCAATCAATTGAGTTTCGAGCTCTTGGAGACCTTCTCCGTCCAGCAAGCGTATTGGCGAAGTTTCTAGAAATGGAAGAAACAATGTCCGAATAAATCCTTCAAGACGCTCAAGTAAATTCAATATCTCATGTAATAATTCATTAAAGATGGCTATTTCATCAGTTTCAGGCATGATCATTGTCCGGCCCATAGAAGAATTCGCAAGTTGCTGCATTCCATATTGAACAATTACCAAATTATTTGTGATGCGATCAAAGAGGGTTTCAAGTTCGCGGGTTGCCATAGGCCAATTGGGTTTCAGTGAAAACCGAAGAAAAAAACCTTTGACGTCATTCATAAAGCGGGGAATCCGTCTATTCAATAGATCAAGATCAGTTTCCAACCGACTAACTGCCAAATAGAGACAATCTCGATCCCATTCAACTCCATTTCCCTCTTCTTTTTCTAAAATCCAGAGTGGTAAGTCCCTTGCCCTTATTATTATTGAATGAAACACTCGATACTCTTCGAGATAAGTTCTCACTTTTGAAATATCAATGACATGCATTGTTTCGCGAAGTAATCGTTTCTTTTCCATCAAAAACTTCTTCTCACCAAACAAAAGGTTTAGGATTCGTTTATCTCCATGTTCTTGAAATAGTTCAGGGTGTGCGATGATCACTTCGAGAATTTGTTCGACGGGATCGAATTGCAGTTGACCCAAACTCCTTGCTTAGATTATTTTACATTTTCCCTAAAAAGCCTTTCAAACAGGTTGAGGGAACGAGTATTCCTGAGCGATCGAGAAATTCTTCGTTTCTTCAAAAAATAGAAACTCGTTGGCGTAATAAGAAAACGGAAATTAATAATTTGTTACAAATCCCTGTAGAGACATTAATCGGATTGTTTACTGCATCAGACTAGGTATTGCTATTTTTTCTGTAGAATTTTCGACTTTTTGATGGATAATAATATTTAATAAATTCATAGTAGTTTTTGCGCAACTAAAATTAGACCAGCAGGCCCTGCCATCATTTGATCACCAAATGGAGCCGCATGATGAAGATTATTCTGAGATGAGAATTTCATCTCAGTTTTTCGAGGGCCAAGAATTGTTAATGCCTCAATGTTCTTGGAACCCACCCGTTCTTGGACAAAAGCTCCATGGCCCCGGTCATTAAAGATTTCTTCACTTGTTAAATTCTCATCAGCTAATGCCAAGAGATACTTCATCGCCTTGGATCCATCCATCAATCCAGTATGATGTTCATAGACTGCAACCAATCGATTGTTCTTAATTATCCCTCCAAGCGTGTGTTGGTTTCCAAAATTTAATACTCCCACAACATCCTTAGTTTTAAGATATTCATCTTCTAAAGCCCCAAATAGTACTGCAGGACCAGTATCCATTACTATACCATTGAATCCGCGTTCTGTAATTAATCGATCCACAGCACACATTCTGGTGAATTCTTGAGGAATATGTCTAGTTTTAAATGCAAATCCCTCAATAGAACCACCTGCTTTAATTCCAGGTTTAAGAAGTCGTTCAAATCTAAATTTTCGCTCACTTTCCCCTTTCGGGGCCTCCCCGTGATCTTGAACCGCAACAGCAATTCCATCGATAGAACTTAAATCCATCCCAAATGGAGTAAAGGCCGCCTCTAAAGCATCTAGGTTTAGATCACCCACTTTTACCTGTGTATAACCTTTAGAAACTAATTCAATAAGCGTTTCATCGGAGATAATGTCAATGTTCATCCTCTTTACTATATCCAGATCATCTCTAATGGTTCTTGCAGCCTTGGGCGTCATTGAAATTTTCAATCCGGCTTCTATATGTTTCTTGATTGCAGAACCAAAGGGATATCCTCCCATAGTCTCCCCATATACCACAATATTCTTTCTTAACTGAGTGAGCTTTTCTACTTCGGATGCTAATAGTTTTGGTTGAGAAGGTAAAATTGCTTTAAGGGCATTCGCAATTTCAATACTACTATCATAAAAGAGAATATCTTGAGTCCCTGCTCCAACATCAATCGCTAGTAATTTCATTTTATCTCACCACAACTAGATCATTAAATGAACATTACGGAAATCCGTGGCTTAGAACATGTTCTTAGACGTTTCAAATCAATGAACGTTACTCCCTTCTTATCATTATTTCTTTTAAACATTCTAAAGTGTGTTGTGGTAATATACGACTTACCCTTTCTGATGGTTCATACCGATTTTTTGTAAACTAATTCGGATTATCAAGTTTTTGGAGTACATGTACCCCTCTTTCCGGATAATTCGTCAAAATTCCATCAATTTTTAGATCTTTAATAAGATGAATCATTTCTTTGGGGTCGTCTGTAAAAAAGAAATTAACTTTGATGCCCTGCTCATGAAATTGTTCGATCCATTCACTAGTTGCTGTTGATTTCCTAATTTGTGCGATTGATAGATCCCACTTACAACAAAGATCTAACACTTCTTGGGGAGTTCTTTTTTTCTGTAGTAATCCCATGGGGCATTCTGGAGCGATTTTTTTGATAATTGGAATTGTTTCGATATTTTTAATTGCTAAATAGCCTCTATTAGGAAGATCATTGTCTAGAGCAACTTCAAGCACTGCTTGTTCAAACCAATCATCTTGTGAAGAATAATATTTGAGCTCTAAATTCAACTTTATGGATGATGGAAGATTTTTCAATACATCTTGAAGGAGTGGTATCTTTGTTCCTTTCCACTTTGAATCTTTCCATTGCCCAACATCAAATTGGAGAATTTCCAGATATGAAAGTTCATATATTCTCTTCGGAATTCCAACAATTCGTTCCATAGTCCGATCATGGAAGAGGACCAATTGTTTATCTGCAGTTGGTTGAATATCCATTTCTACACACGTCGCACCAAACTCTACTGCCCCCAGAAAGGAAGGCCAAGTATTTTCGGGATAATGACCTGATGCTCCTCGGTGAGCAATTATCCAAGGTAATGACCTCATAATATCACCTTTATTTCAGCCCAATATTCGTGAGATTGAATCATCTCAACAATGGACTGAAGCATCCACACGTACTATCATGTTTGATTCAATAACAAATAGATAATCATTTACCATATTTTTTAGAGCTCATTTATGTAAACTGTATGTAAACTTGTTGACCATTAGTTTTCGTCATTAATCAAGGAATTATACGAAATCTGTTACAGCACATTTTTCCATCTTAAGAAAGCAATATGATTCTATATTGTATGTGATATCTGATCACTTCAATCCTGCATCTTATCAATGAAATGAGAATCTTAATTATCTTGGAACGAAAGAACCGAGAATAATTAAGAGATTGTATAATTTTCGTGAAATTAGTATAATTTTGGTGTAATAAATGGCGAATTTGGAGGAAAGCTGGTCAACAGCCACTTTTGAAGATAAGGTAAAGATAATGGCTCACATGTCCGAAAAAGATCAGAAGAGAAATGCGGAAAATGTAATCGGTTTCTGTAAGGATTATTGTGGCAAATGTCCAACTTATAAAGGAACAGGGGAAACAAAGTTAGGCTTTTGTACCTTAGGAAAAAGCTCAGTGATCGAAGAGCAAAAAGGCTGCCTGTGTTCCCAATGTCCAATTTCGCGAACAATGAGTCTCCGGTGGGATCATTATTGTACTCAGGGTTCAGCAATGGAACTCTCAGAGGCAGAAAAACACCAAATCTAATAATCTTATTCAGCAAACAACTTTAATGTTGCATAGTAATTCCAAGAAAGCGAGATATTTAAGAAACTTACATGATTATCCAACGGACGATATAATTCGCTATTAACCTTAAAGCGAAAAGTACACGTCGAAAGTTAACCCTTGGCAGGAGAGCCAATTGCATACATTCCATTAGAAAATGAAATTTCATTAGGATTTCCCTGGACCATGCGATAAGAAGCCGAGACAACCGTGAAACCGAGCCTCTTCAGCATTATAACTGCCTCAATATTGCTCTCAAGTACTCCCAATCGCAAAAGAGCTTTTGGGGATTGAGTAGATACTGCTTTTATTAGCAATGCTGCTTCAACTGCTCCATCTTTAACCACACATGGTGCAATTCTGGTGAAATTACCCCTTCGACTTCCCATTACGAACCCCTTAATCTCCCGCTCATCTTCTAAAACTTTACAAAGTTCTGGAAATTGTTTTATAATTCGTTTAAGGAAATATGAATGATCTGCACCGAAATTGTGCAGGTCTATGTTAAATATCTTCTTTAAATCGTTAACCTGCATAGATCGAACCCGTCCTGAACTATACCCAGCAATTATTCCCTCCATTCTAAGTGAATGACAAACTGTTTTAAATCCAAGTCGTTTGTAAAGTGATAATGCAGAAGATACTCCATCGAGCATCATCACCTTTACACCCTCACTTCGGAGGTATGCAATCGCATGTTCCAGGAGAGCTCTTCCAAGACCACGGTTTCTATATTCTTTACTAACTATGAGGCTTCCAAAATACCCAAAATCACCATAAGAGACGGTACTGACCATTCCAATTGACGTACCGGCTTTTTCCCCTACGAATGCCGCTGGTGGGGTGTGAGAAATTAGAGCAACAAAATCACTATGCAAATCAGACCAACCCTCCCCAGTAGTCAAACTAAGAGCAAATTCAATATCTTCAAGGACCATTTTTCTAATCTGCATGAGCATTCCCACGGTATTTAATGATAATTTTGGAGCTTATAAAAGATCAGACTTAGCTAAAATGGCAATAAGAAGTGCTCCGATATGAACGATCAAGATAGTTGATATCCTTTATAATCCTGATAGCAACTGTTGAATGTTTCCGATAGGGTTAAAAGTAGCTCCTTTGAAGGCACCCTGAGGCAAGCTCATGACATATTTGATTGGAGAAGCACTCACCGGGAAAGGTGACGAGCT
>JAEOTM010000149.1 GCA_016839815.1 Candidatus Hodarchaeota archaeon | reverse complement strand
TGTAGCAGAATCCCCCTGAAGACCTATGATTTCAATTTTGATTTTTAGCCCCTTCTTGACGGTAATGATTTGTTGATTACCGTCCTTATCTAATAATTCCATATCATAGGAATTTGGATCGCCATTCTCATCCCAATCCGTAGAATCATAATATTTCTCAAAAGTCAGTGTAATTGAGTCACCAACCTCAACTTTCCACTCTAGGTTCATTACAATCCGTGCTGAAGCCTCAATCGCTGACAACAGCAGCAGAGATAAAAATATTACAATAATCCAATTTTTATGCCTTTTCATGTTTTTTCCCTCATTTCACAATTAAATATGTACAAGCATATGTCCACTCCAAAAAACACTGTATGTCAGAACTAATATAAAAAGATTCTTAGAGTAAAGGGAACTTATGCGAAAACGGAGTTCAGACAACCATTAAATTATGCGTATATACCCGTGTAGATACCTTTCTTAATCTATCGCTTAAAAACTCCGAAATTCACATTGTAGAATATTCATACCGAATATACTTTACACAATTTCGGGATTTTAATCGTTTTAGCTTGTTTACTAGTCGAACTTAGCTTCTTCATAATTGAAAGAGTTGAAATAAGAATTTTAAGAAAAACCAACGGACCTAAGACCAGATTTTCTCAAAAAAAACGAGAGGACTGAAAATTTCCACACTAATCTAAGATTAGTAACCCGTTTGTGATTCTGATAGATGAATTTTTCTGGATACGCTATTCAGTTATTTTTGCTTCCTTCTCTTGATAATATTTACACAAACAAGACCGATAATTACCACTGAAGTAATGCTCCAAGAAACGTTTTCAGATGAAATTAGAACCTGTGCTTGATTTGCTTCTCCCAATTTGATAATATAATACCCTTCCACTGATAGTTTATCTCCACCACCAACTACTCCAGGGTTCTCAATTCTTAAGGTATGTGGCCCGCTGACCGTAGTAGCGATTTTCTTCTGAAATCTATCCGAAACATCATGCCAAGACGCAGACCTCTGGTCATTGGCACTAATCTCAATATCCACAGAACTTGTGGAAATTTTTAGGTATATCTCTAAAAGATCTTTCGTAGTAAGGCTAAAATCATATTCAATAAATTCTAAATCCTCCAACTCACCACTGATTTCAAAAGTGGAAGGACTTGTGATATCTGATGTTTCGCTATTTATTGATGTTTCTGCTGTTTCTGTTTCAGAATATACAATCTTTAACACAGGACGATACTCTTCCTTCCAAGAATACTGTTGGTCTCTCGATTCAAACCGTATCCATGCAGTATCATGAAGATCCTCTGACACAACAGAAAAAGAAATTTTTCCGTCATTTAATGCATTCTGTATCGAATCAGTAACCGTCCATGAGTACCAAGTTGAATCAGAGGCTACTAAGGTTGTATTAAGAGCAACTGGATCGTAAAAAGGTCTGTTTTCATAATTTATTGTTAATTCATCCCAAGAATTATCAGAGCAGGCATGTATACCTATATTGTGTGTTTCCGAAACATAACTAGTATATAATTCTAGTGTAGCAGAAATTACACTACCAAAAATAGTTGACAGATCAAACCGTAGATATCCAATATGGATTCCTTGAAAGGAGTTTTCTGAATTAGAAACCTCAATATAACTTTTACCCCCCGTATTTGCCGTAATAGATGTTGAATCGACATCAGAATCAGCTTCAGCAATTAATTCCTCTGTAACTAATACTGTGCCCCTAACTGGTGTTATATACAAGATAAAAGAGCAAAAAATGACCAATATAAGTAGTCTAGAATACTTCCACCTCAATCTCCATTTCTCCTATGTTAGTTGAATTCAAATTAATTAAGAGGATCCTAATCATAAATTATTCGCGAGTTACTCAGAAAAAGTGTATTATCTTTTCAAATCAAATTTGGTACTTTGATCCTTTTTATTTATAAAAGAGGGAGATCTACTATTGATAGAATTATCAAAGAAAATACAAAAAGAAGGAATCCCCAAACATAACACCTGACTACCCGTTTAACACATGTTTACGACTCCTGGAGGCTATTTCTGGAAGAAAACGAGAGGACTGACCATTTCCACATTGATTAGAAATAATAGCCATTGTGCGATTAGAAGGAGCCAGTCAAATAAGTCATAGCGCAAAATATCATAGAAGGGTCCTAATCAGACAGCGGAGAGCTTGCCATCACACATAGGACAGGAAGATCGAGCAACCTTAACCATATCAGCAAAAGAGTCTACACAAACGAATCGTCCACAAGCATCACATTGCATACGAGGAGTACCTGCAGAATGCTTAATACTACAAAGCTGGCAAAAAAAAGGAGGAAGATCCATTTGTGGAGATATTGCTTTCTTCACCATTTTTTCTGATACTTTTATCTCGGGTGCAAAGGTAATTTCCTTAGATTGATAAGGAGATACATCCTCAAGTTTAAGGAGACGGGTTCCAGTGTCAGAAACAGTACCATCCCATCGTTCAATCCAAAAAACATCATTCCCAGTGTGGTCCTTGTAGTAACTAGAATCTTTAGGTCGTCGAGGACCAATAACAAGAATACGATCTCCAATTGATAGCGAGGATACGAGATTGATGTTATACCGATGACCGGGGTCTCCCCAAACATATAAGGTTCGGGAATTTAGACGAGAAGGATCAGAAACTCGAATAGTACGATAAGGAGCAGGGCCACCAGTTTTTTCGGACGATACGGGTTCCTGAATGATGCATTCAAATTCAATATCCATCCGAGTGCCCCGATTATAAGCCTCAGAATCAAGAAGATCAAGGGCTTGCTTGAAACTCACGCGATTAAATGAAAGGTCTTTCTCTTTGGGAATACCCACAGGATATGCGCATTCAGTGCAAAATTTCGCTTTTTCGGGTATAGTTTTTCCACAACGGACACAGATACGTGTATTGTCATATTGAGGATGTTTCATTGGTTGGGGATACCGATAGGAATATTGATTGATACGATACGTCCGATAATCAACCTTCTGTACCAGAATAAAGTAAATAAGAAGAAATCCCCCGAAAATCCAGGCCATAAATTGATTGCCTGTATAATAGACTGCAGTGTCAAGAAAATAACCAGTACGAGGATCAAGAGAATTAGGGTTAACAAGAAGTCGCGTAGTCACCAATTGAGCAACAGAATATGCAATAAAGTATGTAATCCCTTGTGAGAGGAGAAAAGTTCTTGGACGGCCAATAACATATGGACGGGGATTCTCGTAGAAGATCCTAATAGCGAGAAAAGTAAAGAGAGCGCAAAAAATATAACCAGGGAGGATGGGGAGAAATACATTGCTATTGGATTCGGTCGAGGAGACAACGACCTCGTTTTGAAGAGAAATGTAAATACCTATAAGTCCTCCAATAACACTGACGAAAGTGGAGGGAACTAAAAAGTAGAGAAGAAATTCTTTTTTGAGAAGAAGGGAAAACATAGAAATACTTGGCTTATTAGGATTGATCTGTAATTTAACCAGTGAATTCACCCCAGGAAAACCATTATCTATATAAATACAACACTAGTTTTTATTTTCTAGGGACTCAAAAACAACAAAGACAATAAGAACAAGTAGTGTCATGTAAATCACCGACCTTATAAAAACTGACTATTTCGGTGAAGAGGTATTTGTAACTCAAGGACTTAGACAAAAATTATAAGTGTTTGACCTACTCTTTTTTCTGGTTGATTTGAATGTCATATTCCGTACAGAAAATTACAGTCCCCAAAATGGGTAGAGTTATTGAGAAACGATTAGAAAATTGTTTAAATGAAATGACTCAGAAAGGATGGGTATTTAATACATTAGTATCGCATAAAGAAGGTGAAGTCTTAGTGATTTTTCGACAGAGAGAGGTTTAGCCTTTTTTTCTCTCCTTTTTTTAATGAAAAGGATAAACTATCGTCATTATCTTTACTAGCACCTAGTTGCTCTGTTATATCGATAAGAAAGTCTGTATTAGTTCCAGTATCTTTTATTTTAAGTCAGTAACAATACTCAGAATCAAAAATTCAAAACCTCCCAAGAACGAAACCATACTCATTCATCCAGAATCCCTCAAATAAAAGTGACTACCAGACATAAGACCAGAAAGCTCCAGAACACACGCTCTTAGACTCCTTAAGGCTATTTCTACAAGAAAACGAGAGGACTGACCTTTTCCACACTAGCTTATAATTAGTAACTCGTGTGTGATTAGTGGGAGTGTGTAGAAGACACTGAACATGTCGGCGTCCCTCCGCGCGTATTCTTCTAAGAAAACTCCCCTTTCAATGGGATGTTCTATCCAATTTCACAATGAAGAAGATTATTCTTCCTGATCTTGATTATCTATATTCAGTATACTATCACGACTAGCGTAAGCTAATCGCTTCTTAGAAGTAAGCAAATGAGTATACTCAAAAAAGCTTGAGGAATCAGCAAGAGTAGTAAGAAACGCCTTTAACGCTATATAAACACTCTCACTGGACTTTAAATTGACAGGAAAAACAATTTTCCGATTGACATAATTAATACCAAGAAAATTCAATAGATCTTCTTTAGTCACAGACTCAAATCGGATCATATTAACAAATATCCCAAGAGGAGAGGGAGTCTTTTGTTGACGCTTCAACAGTCTCCACATGGCCTTTCGTATTTGAGGGAAAGGCGAGCTGTCTTCAATATCAATAATCAACAGAAAGCAAAGTAATGAGTTTGTAGAATATAAAAAATCACTAACTTCGGACGGAGTCGGTAAAGAGAACTTAAATTCGGATACTTTAAAATCTAGGTGCCACTTGATTTGATTAACCGACATGGGATTGGGTAATTCAAGTAATCTATGGTGGAATCTCTCAGTAAGCTTGGGAACTAACCCAATAATCTGAAATGAAGCTTTCAAGGACTCAACAACCATTATTTCATCCACTTTGTTCTGATTATCTTTAATTGTAACAATGAAATTTTGGAATTCTTAAAAGTACCTAACTTCACATACTTAATTAGAAGAAGTGACCCCCAGACAGAAGACCAGACCATTTCATACGATGAAAGACAGAATAAGGAACTTGTCGAAAGAACACACTCCAACACACCACTTTATATTAAAAGAATAGACAAAATTAGATGGAAATACATAAAACTCAAAAAGAAAATACTGGAGCGAGGACGGAAGAAAGAAAGCTGGTCAGATACATAATCAAAATAAAAAGAACCTTTGAAGAAAACGATATCCAAATAAACAAAGAACCAGAGAGGAACAAGTGAGTTAGAGATATTTCCCAGCTTAACTGAAAGGATAGTGTCAAGAGAAGGAGAATACAAGAGAGAATAGAGACACAGGGCTAAAAAGACGCCATAGAAGTTCCAAAAGAAGATAGCAAAAGACAGAGGAGGAGAAGGAAAACGACCAAAGAAAAGAGGAGAAAAAGTGCTCATGTAGCTGAACGGATCCCTTTCAGGAGGAATCTGCAAAAGAAAAGAGATCAAATGAAGAGTTTCATCCATTAATCCAAGAGGAAAAGAAAGAACTAGGAGAACATACACAACCACTAACCAAAGACGATAGGACGAGCGGAAGGGATACAGAGAAGCAGAATAAAGGGAGCCATAATGCCAGAGTAAAAGGCCAAGAATTACACTCAAAAGCAAAGAAAAATCCTCCCAAAGGAAATTAATGACTCCATAGCACATACCCTACTTGAAATGAAAGACCTTCAGACATAAGAAAAGAAAAAATTAATAGTACTAAATAATCGAACACAACTCTACTGACTGGTTTGTGAAAACTTTCTTACAAAAAGATTCTCCAAATAATTGAAAAAGACCTGATTGATCTTTCTATCTTCTACCAAATCTTTTAAGGGTAAGATATGTCCCTAAAATGATAAATGTATATCGAATAATTTCGTCCTACATTCATTTAAATTGAGGTTAGTGGGCGAAAGTATAGTAAAGAGACAGTTAAATTTTTATTATGCACTTATGCCAACTAATAGGCAATATTAGTAGTTTCAGTTGATAATAGGATTAGGAATTCCAATTAAATATCAAAACATATTCACAGGGAAAAAAATTATCATAGTCACAGGAGTTTGCAAAATGGGATCAGTAATTACAAGGGAACATCGTCTAAGTGTAAGAAAATTAATACTAATAATCCTAATAATCACTTTGTATATATCAAGTGTTGAGGGGAGAAATCAAACCGTTTTTAAATCATCGGCAGTAGATCCTATTATGCATTGGAATTTTGAAGAAGGGATTGGATCAACAGTTGAAGATATTGCTGGTGGGCATAATGGAATAATAAATGGTGCGAATTGGGAAGGATCGAGCATTATTGGAGATTTTTCACTTGATTTTGAAGAAAGTGAGGACGATCATATAGTAGTGGCTGACCATGATGATCTTTCTTTTGGAAATGGGTTAGAGGATCGTCCATTCTCTTTATCCGCTTGGATATATCGAGAATCGGATACTGAATATGGAAACATCATTTGTAAATACGATAACGTAAACGATTATAGAGAATGGATTTTTTATATTAATGGCCCGTCTAAAGGACTTATTTTCACATTATATGATGAAAGCACTGATGGATACATCTCAGCTTCTGGATATCCGGGAGGAACAGTTCTTGTCACGAATACTCTTTATCATGTTGTAGCTACCTATGATGGCAGTGGATCTGAAAATGGAGTAACTGTATGGGTCAATGGAACTGATGATACGGTGACACGAGAATCTGTAAACTATGTTGCTATGGAAAATATGGGAGAACCAGTTCGTATTGGGAAACAAGGGGAACAAACTACTCGTAGTTTTGATGGTATTATGGATGATGTCAGAATCTATGATATAGAATTATCGAAAAATGACATAGAAGACATAATGAATGAAGACTCTTCTCATGAATATCTTATTAATGGAGATTTTGAGGCAGATAACGTAGGAATACTGAATCCATGGTCTAGTATAACAGGCTGGGATGGAATCGATAATGGGGGAACTGCAGAGATTGTGGCCGGAAAAGCAGGAAAAATGACGAATCTGGATAGTACCAGTGATTACGGGACTTTTCAACAAATATTCTCATTTACATATAACGAAAGTAAAAAATA
>JAEOTM010000148.1 GCA_016839815.1 Candidatus Hodarchaeota archaeon | reverse complement strand
GTTTCCCATACGACCACCAGCTGAATATTGGACGAACTAGCCGCAGAACTGGGATTCGTTAACCCTAAACTCAATAAAATGAGTATCAATGTAAGAAAAGTAACTTTCCATAATCGTTTGTTCATAAAATTATCATCCCTTAAGGTTTTCATAAGTACAATTGCTTTAGATTTATATTAAACAGATAATAATAACAAATAATTGTTTTATTCCTTCTTTCAGAAAAAATAACTTTAAGAAGAATAACATAAAGGATAAAAACGAAAGTATTTAAGGTTTCTGCCGAAATAAAGTGTTCAAATAATTGAACAGCGTAAAAAAAACACCTTAGAAGAGAACGAAAGGTAATTGTCTCCTTTAGAAAATCCAGTAGGAAAGAAAGAAACTAAAGTTATCACGAATTTCAAAGAGAATGGAAATTACACGCAAGAATGTCACAACCCAAAAAATAGTCTTGAAACATCATTCACACTATGCTCTTTTTGCTCGTGTATGACATTGACAAAAAATAGTCAACTTTATATAGGTGAATATTGACCAAAATAGGTCAATCATGTATGTGAATAACCAAAGTCGAAAGGCCCCTACGAAGCGACAGGTGACTATATGGGCCCTAAAACGGAATAAAATGACAGGAAGAGAAATTGCTCAACAAATAAGAGTAGATCCAGCATTTGTGAGTCGATCTCTAAAAGAAGCGAATAAACGCATTGAAGAATTATTAGAAGAAGCAGGGAGAATGAATAAGATTAAATTATCGCTTGTAAATGGAGAAATGGGAATTGCACACGGGCATAGTCATATCTTCAATATAGATGCACATATTACATTCTCTCCCGTTAACGGTTTACAGGTTTGGTATGAACACAAAGGAGAATGTACCAGCTGTGAAGAGTTTGTAGAATGTCGAAAAGCGCTATTACAAGAATTCAAAGAAAGAAACATAGAAGCCCCCAATTCAACATTACGGCCCACCGATCTCAGTGATTACCTGTTCGAGAAGATCGAGGCGATGTTGGAATGACAACAAGAACGAAATCTCGTTGTTAGCAATATTGATAACAATCGGGGTGATTCACAAACAGAGAAGAAAGAAAAAGTAGCAAGTAATGCGAATAGAATAGGAATTGAAAGGAAAAGGAGGATTGAATAAAATGAACTTTTGGAAGAATCGGAGAGGAGGAATGTCTCTTATAATATTAATAATCGGACTAGTTCTGGCACCGTCAGTTTTAATACAGAGAAATGTGGCCATGAGCTGTGAAAGGTACAGTATCTCAGCTACTCCTTCAATTGAGGCCACTTGGGTGAAATTAAATCCAGTAAGAAGACCCTCTGCACGGGGATACTTCGACATGGCATACGATAGTGAATCCGAAATGGTAATATTGATGGGAGGATTCAACATGATATCCGAAAAGGGATATCAACAAAACGTCTTACGAGATGATTTGTGGGCATATTCAGCCAGCATGAATACCTGGACGAATATCACTCCAGACGTGAGACCTGGAGGCAGATTAACACGAGGAACAATGGCATACGACTCCAAACATGACGTCATAATCCTCTTTGGAGGAGTGGAAACAGGTTTGTATGATGATACCTGGGCATATGATTATAACACAAAAACTTGGATGAATAAGACACCGAATAATTCCCCACGCGCACGAGATGGACATGGGATGGTTTATGACATTCAATCAGAAAGAATAATCATGTATGGAGGAAGGAAAACGACAACGTACTGGGATGTGAAAGATAGAGATTTTTTAAACGATACATGGAGCTATGATTATGCGACAAATACTTGGACAAAACTAACACCACCAATCAGCCCAGAAGGACGCTGGTTCTTTGACATGGTATACGATAAACACGCTGATCGGATAATCCTGTTTGGAGGCTATACAAAGGATTACCAAAACACATCTGTAGGAATCAAAAAGGACACTTGGGCGTTCGATCTAGAATCTATAACATGGAGTAAATTAAATACCACCAATAATCCTTCTCCACGAGCATATCTAAGTATGGCGTACGATAACAAACTAAATCAGACACTTCTTACGGGAGGGTCTTACGGAGCAGGAGGAGGAGATTCTTGGGATGACTTACTCTTAAATGATACATGGGTGTTTGAGTATGAAACAAAAACATGGATAGATGTAACAACAAGTAATATTCCAGGTCATAGAACCCGACATAGTATGGTCTATATTGACAATCTAGAAAAGATAATGCTTTTTGGGGGACAGTTAGATGACGAATGGAATTCGTTTAACAATGAAACTTGGCTCTATACTAATCAAGCGTATCCTCCCAGTGAACCACGTGATTTAAACGGCTTACTTCAAGAGAAAACAGATATCAAACTGAAATGGAAACGCCCCCACTCAGATGGTGGCACACCCATCACAAAATACCGATTATATCGTGGGGAAAACGCAGACAGCATAAATCCTATCACGGAAGTAGGAAATATCCACCAATATTCTGATATAGATGTCAGTTCAGGTCACACCTATTTCTATGCCGTAAGTGCCGTAAATAGTAAAGGCGAAAGTCCATTATCAAATAAAGTCAAGGTGATCATTGAAAAACAACCTTCTTCGATAGGAATTCCAGTACTAGCGAACCTTGGAATCCTCGGTTTAAGCTTAATGACATTGAGTATTATCCAGCGAAAATACCGGAAAAAACCCTTTACTTAAAAAACAGAAATTACCCCCAAAAATTAATGGACGAGAAAAATAGTGAAAAGGAAGCGCCTAAGCTCTCCGTTTCCGAGTAAAAAGGAAGAGAAATGAAAATCCAAGGATTAAAAAGTGTAGAGTAAATCCAGATCCGCTATCAGCATTGGTGGTACTCGCACTCGTAGTTGAAGGTGAGGTATCGGGAAGGGAAGTCGTAGTCTCTTCAGATAATTTTAATTTGAAGAGCCACATATCTGAAGCACCAGCACCCCAAGACTCAGTTGTCCCAGCAACAATGTAATTACCATCTGAGAGCTGTAAAACAGAATTAGCAGAATCATCTGAGGTACCTCCGAAAGTAGTATTCCATTCAGCCTGACCCAAAGCATCAGTTTTTACCAGCCAGATGTCATGATTACTTGCAGAAACATAACGAGTTCCTACGAGTAAGAAACCTCCATCGGTGGTATGAATCAGGGTTTGAACCTCTTCACTCTTTAAAGTTCCAAAGGTGGTATTCCACAGAGGTTGGCCAGTGGAATCGGTTTTGATGAGCCAGTAATCACTATTTCCTAACCCCGTAAAAGATTGAGTGGGACCCGTGAGGAGAAGACTTCCATCGGCGAGCTGGATCACAGCGGTTGCTACATCCCACTCAGGGCCACCAAAGGAGGCATTCCATTCATAGTCACCATTCATATCAGTCTTAGACACAAAGAAATCAGCGGATGAAGCCTCATCAGTCTCACCAGCAAATAGATAACCACCGTCTAATGTCTGGATCACCGAATTAACAAGAGTAAATCCCGCAAGAGTTCTATTCCAGAGATGATGACCGGTAGCATTTGCTTTTACAATCCAGGTGCTCTCATCCACGTCATTATACCCAGCAAGAAGAAACCCCCCATCCGAAGAGGGAGTTGAAGCATATAAAATATTATGCTGTGAATCGCCAAAAGTGGAATTCCAAACAGGATGACCCGTAGAGTTAGTTTTCACCAACCAGTAATCGGCATTACCCGCTCCGTAAGAATAAGTATTCCCAGCAAGAAGAAATCCACTATCTGCAGTTTGGAGAATGGAATGAGCATTTTGATCCCAAGAAGCGGCTCCAATGGTTCGGTTCCATTCATGCTGGCCACTAGCGTCGGTTTTTACCAACCAGAGATCAGTATAACCCGCCCCAAAGGATTCAACAACTCCAAAAACAACAAAACCTCCATCGGTAGTTTGAATAAGAGTAGAAGCAAGCTCATGTGAAATACCTCCAAAAGTCCACTCCCAGACCAGATCCACAGTTGTGTCTGAAATAATCCCTCTAACTTCCCTTTCAGAAGGATAAATACTCCTATAACTCAAAAGAAGGAGTAAGATGAAAAGAAAAGTGTATTTCCCAAAGATTTCATAATTTTTTCTCATAAAAATTCACTCATATCAATTTAGCATAACTTAAAGGATAAAATGACTTCATTTTCCCAATTCCAACCTATTTTGAGAATAAAGTAACAAATAAAGATCATGTCTCAATATAAATCCTGATTCAGGAAATGAAGACAGACAAAAACTTAAACTAATATGAATCTATAATTATTTAAGCTTTACCACAGAAATATGTAATCAAATAAGTAAACACTAGAAATGTAAACTCCGCCAACAAGAACGAAATCAATTCCTCCCCTTAAGGAAAGCTGAAAATGGAAAGAGAAAGGAGGAAAGCCTTTATTACAAAACCACAGGAAATTACGCACTAGCACAGTAACAGTCAAAAAAAATAGTCTTAAAACATCATTCACACTATGCTCTTTTTGCTTGCAAATCGCAAGAGCACTGGCCATTCGACAAGAAAAAAAGATTATCAAAGATATCCGGAAAACACGGCGGAAAACGCCATGGTTAATCTTATAGTTACTAAATCAATCTATCTTCTTTTATATCAATCCAATCGTTTATTCAGGTAAAATTTTTCGAATTCTAAGCGATTCAAAAGAAAAAACTGCAATTCCAAAAAGAAGAAAAAATAAAAATACAAGATTGTTTAGATCGAGAAGATAAGCGTCTCCCTGTAAAAAAATATTAAATAAGAGCCAGCCGAGACCAGAGAAAAAGACTATAATATAAATTGAAAACCGGGGAATGAGCTTATAACCGAAGCGAATATAAAAACCAAGAATACCAGTTTTTATTTCCTCTTTAATAAAATATTTATCAGTCTGCTCATTTTTAGATACCAGACCCGCCTCAACCAGCTTTTTAATTTGATAAGAAACCGTACCAGGTGAAGAAACCGCTAAGAATTTTTGTAAATCACGAATTCCTAGTTCCCCCTTGGTGAGAAGATACCAATATACCTGAAGAGTTTTACCCTGAAGTAATTCTTGATAATCGATATCCTGATCCATAACCGAATCTCTGAAGAATAATGAGTTAAATAACCTTTGAAGGACCCGAGCGGGGGAAGTCATAATTGGTATTTCTCCTTTAAATTTCTTAGAAATCTAGTATTTCCCCTGATTATTACTATGATTACTCCCCCAATACCAAGGGTGAAGAAAATCGCTAGAGGAAGAAAATAAAACGTAAGCTTCTCGATTGATAGTATTTCTCCAAATTTGATCAGGACAGAACCAGATAATTTGACCTCTACAAACCTTAAAGAGGAATTTGACGCAGTAGAAACCAATTCATGCCAGGAATGGTCGGATTCATCCCACTGGAGAAGACCAAGTGCCTCAAGGGGAATGGAGGAGTTGATCTCATTCAAGTTATAATAACACCGTACAAAGTACTCTTGGCTAGAATCAGAGGGAACGATCGAAAAAAACTTGCCCTTATCGTGCTGGCTAGGGAGAAAGAATTGTACGTCATTAGACATTTGGATACGTACATTAAGAGGAGAATTTCGAACAGCATCAAAAACTAAATCAACTTCCGGAAAATAAACCGAGTAATCAGGAATAGATATATCCTGATACTCAAATAAGAATGAATCATCATTTGAATAGGTATTGTCAATCTCAGAGGTAGAATGAATCTTGAAAACAGGAGTAGGAGAAGGAAGTGTAAAATTAAAAACGATTTTTGTGTTTTTATTCATCGTCACTAGCGAAGAGAGATTCTTTGCTATCGCAAACCGTTTACCAACATTACTTAGCAAAAGCAGAGGTACTTCAAATTGAACTATCGGATCAATGGTGGAGTAATAGAATTCCCGTTCCTGCTTGATAGGAGTAGACTCCCCAAGAACTATTAAATCGTCAATAATAGAATTAGAGTAGTTACCGGTATTCAATCCACCGTCTGAATGAAGATAACCACGGACAATTGACGCATCAAAAGATGGCCGGATACCAAGGATATAAACATCATAATCCCCACTAAAAAATCGATCATATCCTTCAAATTCGAAAACATTGGCTTTAACACCAATTAAATCAAAACTATCAACTACAAAATTAATTAAATTGGTATGATTAGTCAAGAATGTGAATCCAGAGAGATCCAGACTAAATCGATATCCGTCAGCCCCTTTCAAGTAACCAGCACTATCTAAAAGACTATTAGCATAAGAGACATTAAAGGGAAAACCCGGAAGGGAGTTATCATGAAACTCGACGGAAGGGGGAATTAGTGAGTGCATAGGAGATCCTACTCCCCCAAAAAGAGTGTCATTCATATCCTGCTTGTTGATAGCATAATTTAGCGCTTGTCGGACAAGTCGATTAGATAAAATGGGACTATTATGATTGAAAAACCCCAAAGCCTGAAGAGAAGATTCTCTCGTTTGAATAATCTCCCAATCATCATCTGACTCAACTTCTTTAGGAAGAGAAGTCGGAATAAAATCAATCTCGTGGGATATAACTGCAGAGATAAACTCAGGACTTGTTAATTGATAGACCAAATAGTGGACTTCCTCAAATGGCGCCAGGCCTCGGAAATGATGATAAAAACGAGTAAGGTTGTGGAATGTTTCATTACTAGTCTCTAAATCCAGCATATATGGCCCCGTCCCAATCGGGGTTACAAGCTGGCCAGAGACATTGAAACTTGAAGGAGAAACAATCAATCTAGTAGTAAGTCCATTAAGAAAAGGAGCATACGGACGGTAAAAATTAACTTCAACAATATCCTCTCCCAGAAGGTTAACTGATTCTAAGGGAAATTCATCCAGATTTGCTCGTTCCTCAACATAGGCGGGATGATCAGGATCCAATATTCTATCAAGATTATATTTAACAACAGAACTATTGAATGGTGTTCCATCATGAAAAAAGACATCATTCCGTAAAAGAAAGATCCAATGTTTACTATCAGCGGAAATTATCCATTGACGGGCCAAAGCAGGAGAAACTTTCCCAGTTTCAAGATCAAATTCCACGAGAGAGTCATAAATTAATGAATTATAGCGAATGGTAGCCCCAGAGAAAGGATACATTGGATCAGACGGGAGCGGAGCATATAATGAGCCAATCCGAAGGACTCTAGGACCAATTCCCTCAAAATCGGAGGAAAAAACGCGAAATGTGTCAAGAGAATTATCCTGATGACTATTTGCATTCGGGACAATATCCGAAGGTTCAAGCACAGAGTGTGAGGGACTAGTATTAGAAATAAAAAACCCATAAGAAAGAATTAATAAAATCAACAGGAAGGAATTTATCTGCTGATATTTAATAAATAAAAACCTTGATGTTTGCACGAGGAACACCAATCAAACAGTTTATACACAGGTTATAGCTTTTAAAGGTTTGAAATAACTCTGTATTGAATAAATTGCCTCTTATTCGTTGAAAAAATACTTAACAGCCTCCCATTTAAACCTTTCTTCCGAATCTATTGTTTAAATGTTCGTTCGACCTGTATGAATTTTCGTACATGAAAAATAATGAGTCTAACTGATATCCATAGTACAAGAAATACCGCTTTCAAATGGAAATAACACTCATGTACTTGTTATTGCCTCATAAGAAGACACCTCCTAGGGGATTACGGTTGTAGGTGTAGCCCCCTCAGTGACCTACACCTTTACTAACCATTTATCTGTATTCGCAGTATTAAAAGACTAATTTAATCTTCTAACCCGTTCTAAGAAAATGTAACCTTTACAAATACAATTTTATTCTTTTAAGAATAAAAAAGAAGATGAATGGCGAGTTTTTTAAACCTTTCCTTAGAAATCCACTATTCAAACAATAATACAACGTGTACGAAGATTCGTACAGAATCAATATTCGAAAAATTAAGAAAACTGAAGATGTCCAAAAGTCAGGGAAGAATCAGACAGTATAAATACAAAAAAAGAAAGAAGAAGACCTAGGGTCTTCGTTTGCGGAAAAAGATTACTGGTAAGGCTAAACAAAGGATCACCAAGGAAAAATCAAACCCAGGAATACCAGTTGGCTTATCCGAGACGGAAAATTTGAAGAGCCACATATCCTCCTCACCGGCACCAAAAGACATAGTAGAACCAGCCACGACAAAATCCGTTTCAGCAACTTGAAAGACTGAAACTGGCCAATCCTCACCTGAACCCCCAAAAGTCGTATCCCAGACATGAGCCCCAGTGGCAGTGGTTTTAACCAACCAGATATCCCCATTACCAGAAATATCAACGGTTGTGCCAGCAAGAAGATACCCTTCATCGGTAGTCTGAATCAGTGTGGAAGATTCCTGGTTAAAAACGCCTCCAAAAGTGGTATTCCATAACAGCTGACCAGAAGAATCAGTTTTCACAAGCCAGAAATCCGTACTCGAGAAGGCATAAGATGTTGTAACACCAGAGATAACAAAGCTACCATCTGCAATCTGAATCACAGAATTACCAACTTCCCCTTCATGACCACCAAAGGAAGTATTCCATTCCGCAGTACCAGCAGCATCTAACTTAAGAAGAAATAAATTGAGTGACAACTCGCCAATTCCACCAACTAAACCAATTCCACCAACTAAAAGAAAACCTCCATCTAATGTAGGAATCATCTGGTTGAAAAACACAGGAATACCAACTCCGAGTGTAGAATTCCATTGTTGAACACCAGTCGCATCTAATTTTATTAAGAATCGCGATCCAATTCCGCTATCAACAGCGTTTAATGTTACCAAAAAGCCCCCATCTGTTGTTTGAAGTACTGTGTTAAGAAATGCAACATCAAACGAGCTAACTTCAAGGGAGGAATTCCACTCCTGCTGACCTGAAGTATCAAGCTTCATAAACCAGGGATTTTCATTTGAATCGTC
>JAEOTM010000147.1 GCA_016839815.1 Candidatus Hodarchaeota archaeon | reverse complement strand
CATCAAAAATGGTACTTGTTTTGTGCCCTGAGGTATTTGCAGATGTTCCAACAATTGGAAAACCTATTTCTTCAATAATTCTTAGTAAGATGCTATGTGTTGGCACACGACAAGCTATTGTCTTATCTCCTAAAGGATTCAAGTATGAAGAAAAATTTTCTAGACCAGTTTTATTCAACAATGCAATAAAAGTAACTGAAGCGGGCCATATTCTTTCAATATAGGTAATGATACTATCTGACTTATCTATATATAGTGAAATCATCTCTGAAGTCATTAGAATACTCAAAGGTTTTCTAAGGGATCTTTTTTTAATATTAAAAATTTCTTTTACGTTATTATCATTTTTTTTAGTCACAATTGTACCTAATCCATAAACGGTATCGGTAGGAAACACCGTGATAGCTCCAGTTGACATAATCTTTGCAGCTTTTCTCACCAATTCAGGATCTGAGGTATTTAAAATGGTCAAGAGAATTCCTCTTATTTAACTCAATTCTGAGGAATTTAAGCGTATCTTTTGGAATATGAACTTCTTTAACAGTAATCACTGCTGCTGTTTCATCATATGAATGATTATCTCTCTTACAAGACTTTCAACTGGTTTTATCACGCGGTTTACACTTGTAGGTCGAAATTCTTTCCTTAGTCTACCATTCTCATCTACTATCTTCGTTCTATCACTACTGGATAAAAGTTGTTTCAAATCATCACGAGCATTTAGACACGAGACCTCAATAATTCTAACAGCTGCATCTCTTAAACTAGCGACAGCACCCGATTCACTGAGCAGTTTTCCTACTTCAAAGGATGAAATTCGTTGTTCAACAGGAAGATCCATTTTATTCAACATGATATGGTATGGCAGTGATCCATTCGCCAGTTTATCTCCAGCTAAGTCGTTAATTTCTCGAAGTGAAAATTTATTTTCCTCCCATCTAGATTTTTCTGAATCTACTACACAAATTAATCCATGGGCTCCTCTGAGAACTACTTTCCTCTGTCCAGAGTGACGTTCCTGTCCAGGTACAGTGAATAGATGATACTTTAAAATAGGAAGGCCTGCGCTTGTTTTTCCTATTCCAAAAATTCCCTGATCAAAGAAAAGAGTGCGTCCAGTTGGATCTTCTAATTTTAAGAATTTGTAAACGTTCTCTGGATCTTCAAGGCTTTTCAATACTTTTGTAATAGTCAGAGCTGTAGTTTTTCCTGCTAATGTTGGTCCCCAAAATACTATCTTGACTACTGGGACTCCCTGATGATCTCTTTTTATTGTTTCAAAGGTTGGTTGTGCCTGCATGGTAAACACCTTTTAATAGATGGAAATGGACGCATGTACAAAAGATATTATTCAAATTATTTCGATATTATAACTTGTTGCGCTAGACTTTGGAATATTTCTTCAATTTCTAACCCGCCCTCTTTTGCTGAGGTTTCATAGTATTCCATATTAAGTTCTTCAGCTACTTTACGGGCATCTTTTTCAGACACTGTCCTTTCTTCAACGAGATCTTTCTTATTCCCAGCTAAAGCGATGGGAACATCTGGGATATATTTTTGAAATTCATTCAACCAATTTGGTATAGCGGTGAAAGAATTATCGTCATTAAGAGCAAACATAATTAAGCAAGCAGAAGCGCCCCGATAATAACTCGGTCTCAACTTACCAAAGAATTCTTGTCCTGCAGTGTCTACTAAGATCAATTTAACTTGAATATCATCAAGAGTAATTTTCTTCGTAGTTATATCAACACCTAGTGTGGGTAAGTAATTTGTATCAAATTTATTTTCAGCAAATCGACGAATGAGGGAAGTTTTCCCAACATTTCCAGATCCGATTGCGCATACTTTTAGTAAATATTCGTTATTATTTCCCATTGATAAAACCTGTGTAAAACTGTTATAAACCCATTTTTGAAAGATCTTGTAGTGATTGACGCATATCATCAATAAACTCGTCTCGTTCAGAGCGTGTTTTCTCCCGTAACATATCAATAAAGAGAACCTGTCCGTCTTCGATAAAAAGACGGACTTCATAGTGTGAAGCTGGGAAAATGCCTGCTGGTAGATCATCCATCGGTTCTAGTTTCACAACATCTTTTGAAAAAAGCTGTAAGTGCTCTTTAATGGCTGAAAATACTGTATTACCAATGATGACAATCTCCCGTTCCAAATGAGAGGGAACCTCCATATCTTTTAGTTTTTCTGTAACCACGCTAAGAGGGGTCGAAGATGTTGCATCAACTTGACGTGTGACAACAACTTCAGTTTCTTTTACAACTCTCGGTTTTGAGACAGGGGAAGGTGTTGGTGCACCACTTGGTTTAGGTGTGGAAACTGGATATGGTTTAGGGGTGGGACGAGAACTCGTAGATGGTTTAGGAGTTGATACCTTCGCTTGAGCAGGAGCAGGAGTTGAACGTGTCGTAGGTGTCACTGTTGGTGCAGGACGAGGAGTTGAAACCTTCGTTTGAGTAGGAGCAGAAGCAGGTCGCGATACAACTTCAGTTTTTACTTGTGTTTCCGCAGTAGGACTTGTTTCCGCAGTTGTTTCACCAAAAATGGCAAGAAACTCTTTTCCTTCTATTCCAGGATCTAGACTGTCTATCCGATATACCATACCGTACTGTTCTTGTCGCATCTGTTGTGCGGCTTTAGCTGATATAAATTTTCTTCTTACAGGTGCTTCTTCTCCCTTCCAAATAAAAATTTTTCTTACTCCTTCGTCTACAATGATATAAACTGCATTATTTTGTAGTCCTCCAAGAGATGATACATCACACGGAGTTAAAGTTCCATCGTCGTTTACTGTAAACTTTTTAACAAGGTCAGAGTTACTCACAGGTCATCAACACACAGTTTCAGGTGCAAAATCATGAGTGTTAGGTGATTTTCACGCTTTTTCTATATCTAGAGGATATTACTACTACTTTTTAAAATCCACTCAATACATTGACTCGATAAAGCTCATAATATTCTTTCATAAATTTCTTTCTTTTTATCCTTCAGCTCGTTTTAGATATATTTTTCGTTTAGTTGAGGTCTAGACTTAAATTGTATAAAAATGAAGATTGATAAGTGGATAGAGAGAGGGCTGAATTCATTAAGCTCAGACGAGATTTTTGATGGTATGCAGTTAATAGAAGGGGCAATAAGACGAGTGATTCGAAAAAATGACCCTGAAATTGCCTTAAAGATCATTAAAGATACAAATGAAATATTAGTTCAAAGAGGTTATGAAGATGTGTATTGTAAATTCATTCTCAACATAATTCCTCTGTTCAAAAAGAAATCTGGAGAACTCGAATGGTTTGAGCTATTCCCTGAAATTTTATTACTTTTAAGGAAATCTAATACACCTAAGTGTATTTCTAGATGCAAAAACAAATTGATTCTTGAAACGAAAATGATTGAAGTAGATTTTATACAATCGCTAATGGCAATCACAGTAAAGAAGCATTATCCAAAGGAGATACTTGCAGATATGTACTACTATCATGCAGGACACTTGGTATTGAAGCAAGATTACGTTAAGACTTTCGATGTTTTAAGAACTTGGAATGATCAAGAACCTTCTTCTCAGTATGTGTTAGTCTATTTAACGTTAGCAGAATTAAACGCTTATGAAATTGACGGTTGTGGTAAGTATTTAGAAGAAGCTAAATCGATCTCAAATTCTTCACAGTATGTTGACTTAGCATCTCATGTCTTTAAATCAGTAGAAGCGGGAAGTTATGATCTATACTCTTCGATTATTGAAGAATTCACTGATATCGTTAATATTGAGAATGATGTTTTACTCAAAGGATTGTGTGATGGAATCTCTGGTTTCTTGAAACCTAAAGGAAACAAAGGACTTTTCTCATTGTTTGGAGGATAAAATCCTCTGAATTATTTGTACAACAGCATCTTTACCCGTTTCGGCACATAGAACTTGCTTGGGTTCAGGGGGATGATGCAAAGAACCCCTCTTCCCAATTTCTTTACTCCATCCATTAACTGAAGTGATACATACTATTGGTCTATTGTAGAGAGAGGCATAGGCTAGCTCAGAAAGAGTTCCGACCCCTCCCCCGCACGCAATAACTCCATCACTTGAAAGAGAAACAAGAGGGTTTCGTCCCCAATGTAAGTAGGTGGGGATTTTCACAGTTAAATAAGGAGAGATTTCTTTATCATCTGTTCCAGCCGGAAGAATTCCGATTGAAATTCCACTTGCATCAAAAGCTCCTTTTACAGCCGCATCCATAACTCCTCCTCTTCCACCGCAAATTAGGATATATCCAGAATTAGCAATCTCTTGTCCAATCTCATAAGCAACATTATACTGGAATTTAGTACGTATTTGTGAATCCCCTATTACTCCTATCTGGAGTCTCGTTTTATTCATCATTGTTTTCATATCCTAGATAGTTTTTTTTTCCCTCTAGAGATGGAGCAATTTGTCTCTTAGCCTTTGGAAATTCTGTTTCTAGTGCTTTTGGGATCATTTTTTCAAGAAATATTGCTAAAGAAGCAACTTCAGAGTGGGGTTGATTTGTAACGGCAATATTCCAATCTACAACTTGGAATACTTTCGAGGGCACCTTTTCACCTCCAACAACAACCAAGAGATTTTCTAATTCAGTACTTGAAGTTTTTAATTTTTTAAATTTTTGATTAAGCTGAAAATCTGTAATACTTTCACCATACATTGTCAGATGTACAATTTTACCTTTCTTTTGCTTCCATCCTTCTAGATAATGAATCCACTCTTCATAAGGAAAAAATTCTATTGAAAATTTTCCCCCCCATTCTGCTACTACTTTCGATACTGATCGAAGAATATTCTCGTCATACTCCCCAGCTATTCGAATACTTTTTGCTCCTAAAGCCCGTGCTACTAAAGCTAAGTGAGTAGTAATCCGTTTATCACGAAATTTACGGTGACCAATCCGAAACACTGTAACCAAGTAGTGTTCACTCTTTTCATAATTATTTTTTCAAATGATTGCGAATCGTATGAGCAAGAGTATTGAAAGATTCATCTACGTTTTCACCTGTTTTTGCGGATGTTTCAAGGTAGGGAACCTCAAAATCTAAATCATACTGACCTTTTATTTCCTCGATATAAGCTTGAGCCTCATCTGGGGTGATTGGATCGTCTACCTCATTACGTAGATCCACTTTATTTCCTAAAAGAGTTATTGGCATAACTCCCCTTCCTGAATTCCTATAAAGTTCTTCTATCCATGACGATAAATTCGTAAAAGAATCTCGTCTAGTAATATCAAAGACTAGAAGTCCTCCATGTGAGCCTTTGTAATAGAGTTCCCGAACGCTATTGAACCGTGGTTGTCCCGCCAAATCCCAAATTTGGAATTTAACATTCTTTTTACCCTCTTCAGTAGATATTTGGGTTTTTTTAACGGCGAAATCTGCGCCAATGGTCATCACATAACCACTCGAGAACTGTTTCCCAAGATAACGTTCACGTAATGCTGTTTTTCCGACTGCACCATCGCCTAATAGACAAATTTTCATTAATAACAACTTATAGGCTCCTATCTGCGAAACAATAGACTATTTCTGAAATGATATTGGTTACGAGATGAAGAACTAGAGATATTTAGGCCATAAATGACCATTTTTTTAAAGAATTCGATATCCAAATTCAACTGAGGAGGTAATGGAAGGTCTTAGAATTGAATATCATAAACTGAGAATGTTAATGATTAATTCAATCAGGAGAATTTGGAGCAAGAATGAGTTTTAAGGAGATATTATGATTTCTAAAACAAAATTGGTTGTAATTTGAATTAGCTTTCTCTATCGTACGAGATAGTAAAGGTACAGTAAATCAGAGATCTTATAGTATATATTGAAGTTTAAGAATTATGTTAAATGGAGCAACTGGACAGTCTAAATCATAAGTATATAGAAGAGACCAAAATTGTCTAATGAATGGAGTAACAAATTCGCTTATTAGAGCAACTGGATATTTCTTTTGGTTTACGTGCAATTAGTATCCAAGATATGAAATTTTATTTTCGTTGAATACAAAATTAAAAAAAGACAGAGTTTAGTTTCTATTTACCTTATGTGTATTGGAAGAAAAATGTTCTAATTAAGAAGCACTCGAGCTTGTTGACCATTCTCCAATAATTGAATATGATGGCGAAATTAAGTCCTTAAACACAAATGCGTTCTGAAAAAATGGAAAATTGGTAAAATAGGTAATAACTATGGTCGGTTTAAAAATAGAATCATCTGAACTGAAAGAAATCATAGATATTCTCGGTTTATCCGAGGACGAACAGGGTGTTGTATATATAAACTTGCTTTCGTTAGGTATGGCAACTCTAGGTCAGCTTAGTTTAGTTTCTGGAATTGATTTTATCCAAACCCAAGAAGCATTGAATGTCCTCATTGGGAGTAATTTAGTAAAGCGTATTCCAGGAAAAGTAGGACGGTATATTGCCCTTCAACCTTTCTTAAAGGCATTCCTTCTTTCATATGACCCGATTACATTATTTAATGTCCGAAAAGAATCGAAAGAAGCTTTTAATAAAAACTTGGAACAGATTCACAAGGAAATTGAAAAAATAAGTGAGAAATTTAAACACCACACCTCAAATTTAACTCTGAACTTTTCAGAGAGTTTACGACCTGTGACTGAAGGATTTTCCACAATCACGACAGATCAAAAAAACCTGGTTGCATCAGTGAATGAGACCATCCAATCTGATATTCAAACTGTTAAAGAAGAAATTAAATCTATTCTCAAAAACGCCATTGAATTATATAAACAACTTAAAGAAGAAAACATTCAAGAACTAGAAAAGATACCTACTATCGCTAGTAATCATCTACCAGCAATTAAAGATAACATTCTAGGTGTTCATCGAAAAATTTCTAGTAATATTGAACGAATTCATGCTGGACAGATTGAAAGGGCTGATCAGATCAATAAGACCTTTGGAGATACTTTTGTACAACAGATGAATGAAAATCATCGTATCTTAGATAGTTTTAATTCGATCTTAGCAAAGAATCGTGAAGGTATTGAGGAATTTACATTTGAAACAAAAAACAAACTAGAATCAATAAGAAATGATGCTAAAAGTACTCAACCAAAATTTAATGAATTTTATTCGAATTATGCTGAAGTGGAACAGGATTTACAGTCAAAATTATCATCTATACCCCTTAAGCTGAACAATATTGAAAATGTAATCTCTGATCTTACTTCAGAAATACAGAATCGAAAAATGTTTAGAGGGAAAGACGAGTTTATTAATCAACTTAATACAGTACAAGAAGAAAAATTGGCTATTTCCCAATTAATCTCGTCTTCTGTTGAAAAATTCGAACAATTAAATAAATTTAAGCGGGATTTATCTGAAATTGAGGAAAAGATCGTTCAAGCTACAGATATCGGGGTTAATGCAACAATTAATGTATTTGAAGATAGAAGAAAACTATTTAGGGAACAACTAACTAATATAGAATCAGATTTTAACCTGAATATTG
>JAEOTM010000146.1 GCA_016839815.1 Candidatus Hodarchaeota archaeon | reverse complement strand
TATGGATTTTAAGACATTAAACTTCATTCTCTGAATTCAAGATCCAAATATACCAAAGCAAATATTCAAATTAACTACTGGGATCAGTTTTTTTTCAGCGAAAAACGTTTTTTTTGAATTCTCTTCAAGGTGAACTTAAGTATGTCTGATGATCAAATTGATACTCCCATGATATCCTCTGAGATGGCTCCTGATTTTGTATCAGATTTTATAGGGGCTATTAGTATGGTATTTCTAGTAATAGCTATTTGGTTCGTTTTCTTTAATTTAGTATATCCATTTCTTGCAATCCAATTTGAATTCCTAGGACTTATCGGCTCAATGATAATAATGATGTTTCTCTTGACCTATACGTTCGCGAGATTTAGTGAATTCTTGAGTGTCATGGCGTATCAATCAGCTTCCTGGCGTACAGGAATCCCGTATTTGAATTATAAAACAAAGTGCCCTTTTTTGCAAAGGAGATTTTTCAAATTCAATTGCATCGCGGAACAAATTGAGGAATTAGATATTCAAGCATTTAAAAAATGTCATTTTGAGAATATGTGGTTAGAATGTTGGCCACAACGTGTTCCATCAATAATCAATGTTTTCGATACGGTTCCTCCAAAGAGACAACAGCAATTAGCCTTTATTCTAGGGGCGATGAAAGAACGAGCTAATTCAGCCAGTACAAAATTGTATGAAGTATTAACAACTGAATCATATGAAATGGATGTTCGATTGGCAGCAGCATATGCTCTCGCAGAAATGAAAGAAGAGAGTGGAATTGAACCAGTATTATCTCTCCTTGGACAGACTGATGCACGTCAAGGAACCACAATTCGTGCAGTTGTAGCTAGGTTTGGTGAGCTAGCAATTCCCTATGTTACATCCGCTCTCGATACATGCGAGGATGATATGAATTGTGGAGCGTTAGCGGAAATATTGGGAAAGATAGGTTCCTCTAGCGTAATCCCCTCATTAGAAAAACTTCTGAATAATTCATCATCGGAGGAGTATACTCTCCTGCAAACCATTTATGCCTTACATGAGATTGGGACGAAAGAAGCTTATGAAAGTCTGATTAAATATCTTGAAACCGCTGAAGAAGAAGAAAAATCCACAATTAAGGATGTTTTAATGACAAAAAAACTAGTAACATTTCCCATTTTAATTGAATTACTGAATAATGAGGAAATTTCTGAAGATTATTATGCTGAAATAGGAGATATTCTTGCACAGGTTCCAGCCTCAACCTATGAAAAACTCTTTGCTAAATTGGAAGATAAAGGGTTAGTGAAGCAATTAGCGTCGATTCTAAAAAATCATACACCTGACGAAGAAGATTTTTTACCTCTCCATGCAGTTCTTGATGTGTATGTTGATTAAAAGACATTTACCAAACTTAAAATTAATTAGATTAAGACTCTCCAGCCCATCTCTTCTAGATTGGTGATAAATTGCTTTAAAAAGAGGCGATCACTAGATGAAAAGTCTTCAAGGGTTCTTACTTTTTGACAATTCATCCAAATCTCCACTTTCTGACCAGGATGATGTTTAGTTCGTAATTTATTGGGTAATTTTAGATTGCGTAACAACATTTGAACATCAAATACGATAAACAAGGCTGGTTTTAATTACTTAAAGGACTGCAAAATCCAAGAATGAATATGATTAAGAGTGTACATAGGTTGAATAAAGGATTCTAGAAGACAGGATTATTGTTTTCTGATATGCAGTTGAAATATACAAAGTTAAAGCCTGACTCTGTCTACAGTTTTTCCCCTTTCATTTATTGTCGGATTTTCAATTATTTTACGAACTAAATAAATCTTACAAATTATTTGAAAGGTAAAAACAAATAATAAGGTTGTTTACCAAGTATTTGACAAAATATGGTTATAACGATCATTTTTTTTGAATCTGCTATTGAACTGATTCCTGAATCACTAAGGAACCATCCTCTAGTGCGGAAAGATTGGAAAACGACTACTCGCAAAAAAAACCGAGGTATACTCCTGGATACAGCAATTCATAGTTCTCTAATGATGCAATTAGCAGAAAAAGAAAAACGTGGTAGACCAGATATAATATATTATTCGCTTCTAAATCTCCTTTACTCTCCTCTTATGGCTGAAAAAAAAATTGAGATCATAATTCATACATATACAGATCAATGTATACGTATACCTCCCCAATGGCGAATTCCAGTTAATTACAACCGTTTTGTTGGTTTATTTTCACAGTTATTATTTAAGAAAAGGATACCAGTTGAAGGAGAAGCAATTCTTACATCTTTTCGAAGTCCAATAAAGGAATTGATACAACACTATATCCAGCAAAGAATTATCCTTCTAGAAAAACCGAAAGGAAATTCTTCAGTTGTAAAATCATTAGAAAGCTTAGTAGATGAAGATATAGTATTTTTGATTGGAGGATTTCAGTCTGGGGAACCCTCATTCATTGCTAACACGGAATTTAAATCCTATTCTGATTTTCATCAAATTTCGTTTTACAAAGAGACTAAACCAGCATGGACAATATCCTCACGTCTGATCCATATGCTAGAAGATCAATTACTGCGATAAGGACATTTCAATCATGACAAATATCAAAGTTTTAGTAGCCAGTAAGAACCCAGTGAAAATAAAAGCTACAACAGATGCTTTTCAACCTTTTTTCAAGGACTTTCAAATCAATTCACAAGAAGTAGTAGTTCTAACTGCTAATGCCTCTCAACCTATTGGAGAAAAACAAACAAGGGAACATTCAAGATTAAGAGTTTTGCAAGCACGCGAAAAGTACCAAGGATATAACTATTACGTAGGTATAGAAGGAGGTGTTGTGAAAGCGGCTTCAAATAAAGCTCGAATAGTAGTTTATTCATCAATCGGCAATGAATCAACTATTGAGACAATTAGAGGCTGTGGAATTCCTTTACCAATAGAATGGTATGATGCATTAACAACACATAAATATAATGAACTAGGGGATCTTGCTGAACAAAAAAGCGGGGTACCAGATATAAAAAAGAAACAAGGAGTTGTAGGATTCTTCAGTCAGAATTTTGTTACCCGATATGATGTTCTCAAGCAAAGTGTAATAATGGCTTTAGTTCCGTATTTAAATCCGCGTATCTTTCCTGAGAAATAGCTAAACAGATAATTTGTATTCAAGTATTTCTAATTTAAATCCACTCCTTGATGAAATGAAAACATTTATGGATAGAAGGATCTGAAGTTATCTTGTTCAAGGTATTCATCGATAAAGGAACCATTCTAATCTAACTAAAGGAAATCTAACGTATGCGAACTACTCAACCTGTAAAATCACAAGCCGTTCTTCCCCAAAAAGTGGAGCAAATTAAACACTGGTTGGATCTCCTTGGGTTAGAACACGTTTTGTTAAAAGACACTCATGATAATGCCTTTAATATTTTACTTCCCATAAAGAATTGTCCCGATATTCATATTGCTTTGGAAAGTAATTTTACGCATATTTCGTTCTTCTCAAATGGGTTGACGAGTCTAAAAAAGGAACCTGAAGAATCTGTTCTTTCTTTTTTACGAAGATTACTTCAAATTCAGGGAAAGTACTTTACTAGTAGAGTGATTACAACTGGTCCCAATGAAGATCTACGAATATTTTTAGGGTATCGGCTAGATGAAGTCACTATGTATCGATTTTCACGAAAAATACGCGAATTGATTCATTTTGTTAAAGAAGTAGCTGCACTACTTGAAGAATTCAAGTTGGAGGAGTTATGGAGGCAAACTGAACAAGAACCAAAATTTCCTGCTATTGATATTAGCGAAAGAGTAAGATTCCTTTAATTATTTCTAAAATGGACGTTTCAACCAGGAAAGATAAGTCTCTATCCAGCAAATTGCTGTAGCTATCGCTCCAAATAGGAGTGCAAATAATTTTCCGGTTGTTAGGGGAAGGGTGAAGAAAAAAAGAATGTAACCTACAAAGAGTATAGAGATAAAAACAGCATAGAAGAGGAAACGGGGAAGAGTAAAATTTCTGACAAGTATGAATTGGTTTAATGCACCGATATCAATTTTTTTTGCGATTTCAAAATTTCCAAATCGATTTTTTCTGATAACCCCCAGAGATTCTAATTTATCTAAATGATAGCTTGATACACTAGGGGATGAAAGGCCCAAACTGCGTTGAATCTCCCGGACTCCAGCCGCTTCTTTTTTTCGTAGTAAGTAGAAATAGACATCCAGCGTTGTACCCTTAATTGCAGTCTCATAATTGACTGGCTGATCCTCGCTGACTGTCATTCCTCTCCTATTAACCACTCTTTTTGTATAAACCTTCAACCTTTGTACCTCAAAAAAACCTTTTCAATTTATATCTTGATCTCAATTTATTCATGATCATCAAGAGGATATTTGTGTAGCAGAATACACCTCCTTTAGACTTAATAAACCCCAAAATATAGATAGAGTAAGTGGAAATTATGACTTTTCGGATACTAGAGGACGATAAAAAGGATAATGACACATTAGAAAAAATCCTTGCATCATTAAATACAACCTCCCAAGTGAAACCTGAAATCAAGGATTATCTGGATACATTATCTACCCGTATTACAGATCTAACACGTGATTATTATGCAGCAATTCTCTATCTATTTACATCCCCACTTTCATTACATCAACGGTTGATACTTATGCAGTTGGTTACTATCTATCCGAAAGGTAGTTCGGGAATTGAATTAGCTAGAAGTTTAGGAATTTCGGAAAAAAGTAAGTCAATATATAGAGATTTAAAGTTTTTACGTACTCAACATTTAGTTTCCACAGAAGATATTCATCCACGGTTAAAATTGATCTATGCGAATGCTGAAAATCGCTTCATGGAAAGACTCATTGAACTTGTGAAACTACATGGTAGAGAATTAGACACTATCATCAAGAATGAATGAAGTATAGGGGTAAAATAAGAATGTTACGCGGTCCAAGTTTTAACATAAGGCTTGCTCAGTTATCATATGTCCTTTTGATTTCGATCTGTTTCATTGGGTCAACACTTCTACTGTTAAATAGTATTAATTCTTCATTGAGTTCAAATCCCGAAACTGATCCTCCACTAGTAGAGAATGTAACTTATGACGAAGCAGCAGCACGCAATTTTAATCTTTCTATATTTGTTAGCAATTCTATCTGGGTTTTCGTACCATTAATTCTAGCAGGAACTATAATAATTGCTTATATCCCAACAGTATCGAATTTAGGGATATCTAAGCCCCAACTAAAATCTCAGTTTTCAACGAAGCGTTTTTATCTACCTGTGAGAGGGTACACAATACCATTCGGTAATTACTCGGTAAGAGTCTCACGAAAATTAACCTCATTGAAAGGATTATTTCTGCAGGAATTGAATTTTACTGTTTTTCTTCCTTTGGATTTTCCAGAGAAAAAACGAATATTTGATTTTCTCGTTGGTGAGAAGGTGAAATATGCAAAAAACCATGTACTTTTACACAAGACTGTAGATATTAGAAATATTCCTTTACTACTGGTTAGAATAAGAGCTTTAATGGGATATTCTGAAAAAAAAAATAATCAAGCCCGATAGGAGTTTGATAACTTCAAAGAATCTGATGGGAAAACTTTAACCCCCCCTTCTTTTTTGCATTATATACTGGGAAATTCTCCTATATTATGTGAAAAGGCAGTAGATGAATAATTGACGCGACTCGTTGCATATTCCGTAACACCTGACGGACATTGGGATCCAGTGGCTTTTTCCCCAAAAGAACTCAAAGCAGAAGCAGTTTTTATTCTTGTGGGTGTTGAAAAAAAGAAAATCTGGATTTGGATTGGAAAAGGAGCCGCTGTTAAGACTCGGTTTATTGCTTCTACTGCTGCGACAGAGATCCGTAGAATTTATGGGTTAACTTATCGTGTACAAACAGTAGATCAAGGTGAAGAGGCACGAGAATTCTTAGAGTGCATTGAATCCATTCCAAAAAATGGATTGGTTCCAGAACTAGCTGATGGTGGCAAAGAGAGCAAAACAGCCAAAAAAACCAAACCAACAAGATCAAAGAAAAAAAGTACAAAAAAAACCAAATCTACACCAAAAAAGACATCTACCTCAAAAACAACACGCAAACCTTCTACTCGTAAAACACCTGCAAAAAAGCCTTCGACTAGAACTACTAGTCAGAAAGCATCTACAAAAACCCAAAAAGTAACTCCTAAACCTCGTGGCGCGGATGTAGTTTCTTTGGAGAGTTATATTCCCCAGAATACCAGCGTTATAACCACTCCTCCTTGTCCTGAATGTAGGAAGGGACATTTATTACCTTATTCAGAAAAAATGGAACAGGAAGGTAGAGATGATTTAATTTTGCCCTTTGCTAAGTGGATCTGTTCGAAATGTAATTATTCTCCCTCACAGTAATGAAACTATCTATTCTTTTGGTTTATCAGTATTTAATAGGTCATCTAGCTGTTTTCGTTTTTCTTCTGGCATTTCTTCGCGAATTTTCTGTTGTTGTTCTATTAAATTTTGCATGAAAAGAGTGTAAGTAAATGGGAGAAGAGTTTGTGTGTCTACTCGTGCTTCAAAATCTTTTCTTGCATTATCGCGATCTATAATGAGTTGTTCTTTTGTCATTGTTCCATTCCCCAGACCTGGAACAGTTTTATCTTTTACGTAATATTGAGTTCCATTATACCCAAGGGGAAAAGCGAGGCACTCCAGAGGCATCGAATGATAGATATTACAGAGCTTGTTTTCTTGATCAAATAAAGGACATCCTCCTTTATCCAAGGCTGAAATGACAATCGAAACAACTTCTCTAACTTCTCCCTGAATCTGGGTTGGGAAAGTTTGCATTTTTAAATTAGGAAAAACGGAATTGATAACTCCTGATTGAGTCCACTTCCGAATATCATCAAATGAAACAGGAACATACTCTCGTTTCTCACAGCATTGCCCACATTTGGTACAATTGAAGACATACTTCTTCTTAGGTGGTTTATCTTCAGCTGGAGGTGAGGATTTTTCATCTTCCTCGTTCTTCACCACATCTTCGTCTTTCTTATCGTCTGTCTGATCCGATTTTGATTTTTCTTCTGACATTTATCTAAAGCCTCACTCAAACTCGAATATCCAATGAATTATGATTATGTGTTTCTCGAATATACCATATTTATTTACTTTGTTTAGCAATCAACGCGGCTGTTGCTCCTGCATTAATTCCATTATCAATATTCACGACAACTAATCCAGGAGAGCAACTTTGAAGCATGGACATTAATGCAGCTTTTCCTTCTCCCCCGTAACCATAGCCTGTAGAAGCGGGAACTCCAATTACAGGAACTCTAACCAAACTCGAGACAATAGCGGGGAGAGCTCCTTCCATGCCTGCTATAACAATAATAGCTTTTACATTTTGATTTATAAGTTCTTTTAATGGGCTGAATAACCTATGTACTCCTGCAATTCCAACGTCATGAAAGGATAGAACTCCAACTCCCATAATACGAGCAATTGCTTCTGCTTCTTCTGCAATTGGAATATCTGAGGAACCAGCAGTTAGTATACCAATATTTTGTGTAGGATTGGGTGGAGAGTAATCACTACGTTTAACAGTTACAGTATAGGGTTCTGATTCAGATGACATATCAAGTGTATAAGTAGAGTCTAATTCACTTTTCAGAAGAGTCAAGTGTTTTTCCATTACTCGGGAGAGTAAACATACTTGGTGAGATTCCATAATAGAAGAAACGATATCTACGACAAGTGGGGGGCGTTTTTTTTCAACAAAAATAATTTCTGGTATTCCACGTCTTAAATGACGACTAGTATCCACTTTTGCGCCCTCTGCTATAAAATCAAGACCAAAAAGATTGATTAATTTAATAGCTTCCTCAACATTGAGTTTTCCATCTTGTAATTTTGTTAAAATTTCCTCTAAATCATTCATTGGTCTTCTCCTCGTTATCTATGTTCATAGTAATATTTTTTCGGATTTTCCTGAGAGATTGTTTTTTCGCAATCGCTACTCGTTTTAAATCCTCGTACTCCACTTTTTCAGTAACCATTTCCTCGCCAATATAACCTCGTTTTACAGTAACACTATCCTCTCCCTGATTGATTTTAATTTTGTGAGTAGTATAATTTCTGGGAATAATATGCCTATAACCTGATAACACCCGAACTCCTAGAGTTCCTAATTCCCGTATTAGTAATAGGGATACTTCCTGTACTTTATCTGGTTCAACTATGGCTTGAAGAAGATATCCCGGTCTGTTCTTCTTCATTAGGGTATGAATTACAATGAAATCCAAGACTAGATTCTCACGGTATAGAATATCGAACAAGTAACCGATAGTTTCACCATCTACATCATCAACATTAGTTTCTAGAGTCATTATTCTCTCTGAATGTAAGTGCGTTTGGGTTTTTCCAAGAATTACTTGCAGGAACGCTTGTTTTCCTTCTTTAGGAGAAAAAGTTCCGAAGCTTCTACCTGTTTTATCAAAATGCATCTCTGGTAAAAATTGAATAGGTATTGCCTCTAAGGATGCTAAAATCGCAGCACCACTAGGGGTTAATAATTCTCCCCCTACAGGCCCTCCTTGAATCTTTAAATTACCCATTTCAATGATTTTTGTAGTAGCTGGGGCTGGAATGGAAACTAAACCATGAGAAATTCTTTTTTGACCTCCCCCTACTGCTATAGGTAATAAAAATAACTTGGATTCCTCAAGTTGGAGAGATTCGAGAAGGTAGAAGACTCCCACAATATCTAAGATCGTGTCAATTGTGGCTAATTCGTGAAAATGGAAATTATCACTTTTAATTCCGTGTATAGATTTCTCGGCCTCGAATAAATAGTTAAGAGCTGTTTTTGTTTTGCGAATAAATCGCTCATTCTTAAGTAACGATTGACCTAAAGCATTCAGATGTGATTCTAATACATGGGGAGGAAAACGTTTTTTTGCCTCTGTGATAAGTTGAATACCTGAAAAACCGTCAATGGTAATTTTCTCCCATCTCAGTTGAAATTGAGGATCATATTCAATCAACTTCGATTGAAACATATTACAAAAGGAGCTACGTTGCTCTTCAGAGTGCAAATCTAATAACGCGGCAATCAACATATCACCTGCCGCACCAGAAATACTAGGATCAATTATTAACACAGTCATCCTCAATTAAACTGAATCGTTAAATGTATAAATTCATCATATATCCAGCAAGAAAACTTTGGTAAATTATTAATCTGTTCCTAAAATTATTTTAGTGTCCCGATTACCCATATCCAATATACCGTTTTCATTCCAGCCACAGAAGTAGCAATAAAGAATACTTATCCAAAAGATCTACTCAACGTACATAAAGATTTAGAGATAGTTTCTCATCAATTTTTGAGTAGAACAGAATCTAGGTAATAGAGTTGATAGGCGTCAATATCACAACAAAGAATGGGCTTTTACTTTTTTCTCATTCCTTTATGCCTGGTTTTTCTGATGTTGACGAAGATTTACGTGCAGGCTTAATGAGTGCGGTTCTCAATGCAGTTAAAGAAACTGATGATACAGGTATTAAAACAATTGACCAGGGAAAGTATATTGTACATATCATTGAAGGAGAGTACACTTATGGTATATTCTTCTCCCATGAACATGATTTAAAGGAAATGAACTTTGCTAATACGACTATAAGACGATTTGAAGCCACTTTCAAGGATGAATTACAGGAACTATCCTTTGATGACCATCAATTCGTAGATTTCAACGATTTTTTAAAAAACGAATATAATTCCTTAATTTCGATTGATGTTGTCGGTCTGAGTAAAATTATTGATATAATGGATGACTCGTTTTTCTCTGACTATATCCTCTTGGAAAAACCAAATTTTCACCAGGTTTTCACAACAATCTCAATTCCTGATATTCATCCCCATGCTAATTCCCTTGCCCAAATGTGTAAAGTGATAATAGAATCCAGTATTTTAATAGGTCAAGAAATTGAGCAGCTACAATTCTCATTAGGCAGGGAATTCATGGTTTTTGTGGATCGTTTCCGAAAATATGTAGTAATTATTATTGTTTTGAAGAAAAATCGAGAGAAGGCGCTTAAAGAGATCATTCGGTTAAAAAGTAGGATCGTAAGTTCACTCTAAGTATACTACATCTCTAGAGTTTACTCTAGATTATTGATCCAAGCTATATTCTTCTCATCTGCAAGCCAATATTTTCTCCGTATAAGAATCAAACATCCAATAATTACTGTTATAAACACTACTGCAAAAATATGAATGAAGGGGGCAGTATTATTTGGATTTATATCAGCATCAAACGGATATAAAACTAATGTGGGTAAGTCGAAAGGATTTAGAAAGTCAAAAAACCAATCCATCAAAGAAATACTCGCTGCAGCACTATAATGTTTTAAATCTGTCTTAATAAAGAGTAAGACTACGAGTCCTTCACATAATTCGAAAGTATGAGCAGCTAGTGAAACAATATCGAAAAATGATGGCTGTACTGTAAAAACAACAATATACCCAAAAAAAACCCTAATTAAACCAATAAAAGTGATTAGATTTAATACTTGAATGTTTTTCTTAAACCAAAAAGTAACTATAAGGAAGATTCCAAACAGGATTGCAAACGTGCTGGAATCTGGAATAAAAATCCAGAATATTGGATGGTAATATGCATACTGCCAATAATAAAGGAGAGCTCCATAGAAAGGGATGATTAAATTTATAGCAATCCAGATTCCTAAAAACCATTTAGGGAGATTTAATAATGAATCTCTTATGTATTGTGTATCTCTTGATTTAATCTTTTCAAACGAAATCCTGTCAGTAACCATTTAAATTAATCCTTATATATCCTTATTTCAGATTACAGTGAGTATTAATCTCATGGAGACTCATTAAAGAGTCTTTTCACCCTAATTACTTAGAACTGTCAAAGTATTAATGGAGGTAGATTATGCCAGAATTACCGGAGCTTGAAGCCATAAGCAAATACTTAACTAAGAAGTTATCTGGGGAAATTATCACCGAAGTCGAAACATATTTTCACACAGTAGTCAGAAAACCTCAATTAAATGAATTTAAAACATTACTCCTGGGTTCAAAATTTAAAAAGATGTTTAGAAAAGGAAAATTCTTACTAGTAGAATTGGAAAAAGAACATCTCCCTCTGATTTTGTACATTGGATTTGGGATAACAAGTCGATTCGCGTGGGGAGATAAGAAACTACATGCAAAAACGGTTCTAAAATTAGTTTTCCAATCAGAATCATCATTAATTTTTCATGACAGACGTTTACAAGGCTCTATTTGGTTGTTTTCTGACAAAGAAATTGAAAAAATGCCTTCCGCTATTATGAATAGAAAATTCGGTCCTGATGTTCTATCGATATCCCTAAATGAATTTAAGTCAAGAATTAAAAAGTTTAAAGGAGAGATCAAAGAAGTTTTAACCAAGAAAGAATTAGTGTCAGGGATAGGGAATGCTTATGCCGACGAAATTCTATTTGAAGCAAAAATTCATCCTTTTACAAACATCACACATTTAGACTCAAAAGAAATTGAAAAACTCTTTCTAACGTGTAAGAACCTTTTCGATCATGCTGAATTCAAAATCACTAATTGGCTGAATACAACAGATAAACTGGATAATCAGCGGTTCTGGAGAAAAGAATTGTTTAAAGTCCATCTTAAAGGTGGAGAATCTTGTCAAAAATGTGGAAAAGTTATTTCCTCAATTAAAGCAAATCGAAAGGTGACAAATTTTTGTCGATTTTGCCAAAAACCGCGAAACAAGAATTTTATTTAATAAGAGGTAATTTAATAGAGTGGAAAGAAAATAATTTCTCCTTCTCCTATGATTGTTGAGAAATGAATTTCGGTATATAAGTTGGATGAAACTCGTAATGCTTGATTTTTTCTTTGAACCACGATCTGTTGCCATTCTAGGTGCCTCTTCTGATGAAAAAAAGTATGGCCGCTTAATCTTTAATCACTTCGTAGTTCCTTATTTTAAAAGAGTCTTTCCAATAAACCCCCGTGTAAAAGAAATCATGGGAATAAAATGTTACAAAAGTGTATTCGATTTACCAGAGGTACCTGACTTGGCTGTGGTTGTATTACCAACAAAATTAGCTATTCAAGCTGTTGCGGATGCTTCAAAAAGAGGAATACCAGCCATTGTGTGTATTACTGCAGGTTTCTCTGAAGTCGGAAGAGACGATTTACAAGAAGAATTAGTAAATGCTTTAGGAGATTCGCGCCTAATTGGACCAAATTGTCTTGGTATTGTTGATACTCATTCCCAGGTAAACACTTTGTTTCCTAATTTTGAACTTCCAGAAAAAGGGAATGTCTCATTAATATCTCAATCGGGATCCCTAGCTATCGATCTACTTCTGGCTCTACAACAAAATAAAATTGGGCTCAAACGTTTTGTTTCCTATGGAAACGCTGCAGATTTGAATGAAACTGACTTCATGGAATATTTTGGTCAAGATCCAGACACGAAAGTAATTGGAGCATATATAGAAGGAGTAAAAGCAGGGCGTAAGTTCATTAAAGTTTCAAAATCTGTAGCTCGTAAAAAAGCTATTGTCGTTCTTAAGCTTCCTTCAACAGAAAATGTTTCTATGGCAGCTAGAGGACATACAGGTGCGGTAGCTAGCACAATGGGTATTTACAAGGAAATATTACGACAATCAGGAATTATTCAATGCGATAGCACATCTCAATTTATTAATTCGATTAAAGCCCTCTATACACAACCTCCTGCATTTGGTAATAGTATAGCACTTGTTACTAATACAGGAGGCCCAGCTGCGATGGCTCTGTATCGAATGAATAGGTATAAACTTGAACTAGCAAAATTACCAGAACGAGTTTGGAGAGAAACAGAGGTAGTGATAGAAAAGCACGATGTTCAAACCGCTATCTCAAGAGATAAAAATAATGATCCACTTGCATTTATGGATTTAACAGGCTCAGCGACTACAGAAGTCATTACTGGAATATCTAGGATATTTTTGAAGGAGAAAAATGTATCAGGATTAATTGTTGTTCCTAGAAGTGATGCACCCGTTGTATCAAAAGATGCCCCTGCGCGAATAGCTCTCCTTAAGCGCGAGTTTCCAGAAAAACCAATATTAGTGTATAATCTTCCTGATCCAACCGTAAATGCTGAATTTGAAAGCTATGGAATCCCAGTATTTCGTACAGCGGAGGATTCTGTAGATGGGATGTATGCATTAGTCGAAAGAGGCCGTATATTGCAGAAATATCTGTATTAAGAGGGGTATACTATGTCCAATATAGATGAATCATCCGAAAAGCAGCAAAAAATACATGATCGTGTTCGTACAATCATTCTTCAATCTAGTGATAAAATTACTGCAAATGTGAGAGTTGTAACGGGTTTAATATCGGATACCCGACTTAAACAGATTCGTTGTTTTTCTGGGGCTGGAGGAAAAACTTATGTCATTGAAGCGGCATTATCCACATCATTAGCAGGAGAAATCGATGGAGGAATTGTGTTAAAATTTGCTAATGATTTAGATGCTGAAGTTAGTAATGCAGAAAGATTAGCAAGACATTTAACCATACGTCAACGTGATTGGGACCGGTGGAAAGAGAATCATGACCTACCATCACGAATTCGCCGATATCCTGACCATGTATTCTCGCCTCAAGTCATTCAAGTCATTCCAGAGGTGAAAGCTCTAATTCTGGAATTTTTGAGTGGATTCAATCCATTACTCCAACATACTTTGGAACCAAATGATCGGTGGGGGTACGCCGGATACGCGCTGGCGAGACTACATGGATCAGAACAAATTCAAACTAGTGTACAACTGTATAATCCTCTTTTTAAATTACTAAAACAGTACATTGATGAACGGTATTTAGATTATTGGATTACTGTGCTAGAACAATCAAAAGGAGGAGTGGAATTTATACATGGCGACAGCCATATGAGTAATATTCTAGTTTCACCTGCTAGTATTGCTTGGATAGATTCGATAATGTTACCTAAGCTAGATAGAATGGATGATATAGGGTACATCCTTAGTCATGTAGTCCAAGAAGAAGTAGCAAAGAATATTTCTATAGGTATTGACATAAATATCCTGAGTTCTTCCATCACTCGCTCTTGGGTGCCATTAATATTAACCACTTATAAACAGACATATGATATCTCCCAGATTTATTCTCGTTTACCAATTGACTTTTTCCTTGGTAGTCATCTAATTATTCGGGCTGGTCTCTGGGAAAAACATATTGCAGAGGTATTGATAAAACTAGGCCAGCATTTCATTCATGAAATGCCTGTCTCCAAACTACTTGAGGAATAGGCAAAGTTTAATCTATCATAAAATCCTAGATTTTGAGCAACCCGAGTGCGTACGCAGCTGCTTGAGAAGCACGAAGAGGTTCTGAAGCCTTATTTCCTATATAAAACATTTTTACTAATTTTCTTACAGCTAAAGGGATGCCAGTCTCTTCATTTCCAAAGATAAAGAATAATTCTCTGGTATTTTTTCCAGTTGAAGCTATTACTTTTGGTAAGTTTATTATTGGTTCTGATCCCCATAAAGAAAACCCAAAGATGCCTTCTTTCTCATTTTCTTGTAGAATCTTGGTGAGAGATGGGACTACTCGATACTTTACTTTTGAGATTCCCTTGAATATTGTGGTTTCAACTTTTGCGATTACTTGTTTTACAGATCTATTTTCATCAGTAAACAAGAGATTTACATTAAAAGTCAGAGCCAAGCGAAAAAAGTCAGCTACTTCCTGTGTAGTATAAGGAGAATATAAAACCAGTGATGGAGGTTCAGGTTTATTCTCTACAGAGGCGTTCATGAGAAATTTTTCTCCTAAACGAACTTTAATAATGGGGATTGACTCTTTTACCTGAATATCCTGTTTTACTTCAAGATACAGATGAAATTTTGCTGCTTTTTGATGAAGAATTCCTTTCTTCTTCAATCGGTCGAGAAGAGCTTTTTTATGAAATGGTACACGACCAAAAGCTTGAAAATTAATTTCCACAGTATTAGTTTTTACAGTATTAGAAATATAATCTTCTAAGGTGGTTAATAAGTGAGATAATGAACTCGTTTCATATTCAAAATTGTCTTTTGTGAAAAGAACTAAAGTGTTAACTCCTGGAGAATGTAAAATCGTTTTCCGAATTTTTGACGAGAGCTTTGTAACATCAGGAAGCTGAATTAAAAGTCTATTTCGACTCCCCCAAGTATCATTGACAATTCGAACGATATTAGAGTATTCCCCTAATGTATAATTCAATTCCTTAGCAAGCTGATCCTGTTCTTTTTGTGTGACAAATCTAGCAAGTTTTACGAGAAGATAAATCATCAAAGAGTCGTCCAAAATCTATCTAAAAATATTACACCTATACAGGTGGATGTATGGTATAAGAAAATAAATCTTCAGTACCAATCATTCCGTAAAAAAATGAAAGTCTAGAGAGTAATTCATCATGAAACTTACCGTCGATGGAAGAGAAACTGATTTACCCGCAGTGTGGTGGCATTCTGAACAAAAAATCGTTCAGCTCATTGATCAAACAAAACTACCCTTTCAATGTTCTATTCATTCCTGCAAAACGTATCTGGATGTTGTGGATGCAATAAAAACAATGAAAATTCGTGGAGCTCCATCAATTGGAGCTGCAGCCGCTTATGGTTTAGCACAGGCTATAAACGAATTTTGGGGGAAGGATGATTATTTGTCAAATATCCAATCTGCTTATGACCAGTTATTATCGTCACGACCGACAGCTGTTGATTTAAAGAATGGGTTGGACTATGTGAGAGAAATATGGACAGATTCAGCAAAAGAAGCAATCGTATATGCCCAAAAATTCGCATCTAGAATTTCTATGCAAGGAAAGAAAATTGGAGAGGTAGGAAAAAGTCTGATCAAAGAAAATATGAATATTCTTACTCATTGCCATACCGGAGCGTTGGCTTTAGTAGATTATGGATCTGCAATTGCCCCATTAATCGCATCTTGGAAAGAAGGGGTGCGTTTTCATGTTTATGTTGACGAAACTCGTCCTCGTATGCAAGGACGACTAACTTCATGGGAATTAAGGCAATATGGAGTTAATCATACTGTTATTTGTGATTCCGCAAGCGGACACTTAATGGCAACAGGGAAAGTCGATTTAGTGATTCTGGGAGCTGATCGGGTTACTCGAAATGGAGATGTAGCAAACAAGATTGGAACCCATAATCTAGCAGTAATCGCCAAATATTATTCCATTCCATTTTACTCGGCTTTTCCAGATACTACATTCGATATCAACTCAGAATCAGGAGCAGATATTAGAATTGAGAAACGTGATCCACAGGAAATTTATGAAGTCAGAGGTATTTCTACAATCTCGAAGGAACAGACTTCTATTCAAGCATACCAGGATAATACTCATTGTTATAATCCCGCATTTGATGTCACTCCTGCTGAATTATTAACTGGCTATATTACTCCGCATGGTATACTCTCTAAGCAGCAACTAATTCAAAAATACATGAACTAGAAGAAACAAGAAGAATGTATATAGAACCTTTTTAAAAGATGATTCATAAAATCAACATAATTCGTTCTGAAATCTAGCATTGAACAGCTGTGAGGTAACATTGACATGAAGCAAATTATCAATCAAATAAGGTCAACAGTCACATTCTGTGGTTTTGAACTCGAAACCATCTCATCACATCAGAAATACGTATCAATAGAACTACGCTCAAAGAAGAGATTTCGTAAGAAGAACTATACATTAGGTGTTAGCAAAACCCTTGCAGGATTATTAGCTGCAGAAAGAGAGCTTTCTCGCGTTTCTAAAAACCAAATTTTATTATTAGACCCAATTAATAATCTAATGGAACCAACTTTGTCAAATAAAATTAAATTATTCCATGACTTTGATCAACTCCAAGTGTTTTTAAACCAGTAACTCTTGTAAAAATTAAGTAAGCCATCTGAACGATTTATAATGAAATTTCGAGAGTTATGTGATGAGCACATTCAAAAATTTACTACCAGAGGAATTCTCAAATTTCGCAATTACTGATAAGAGTTATTCATTACTAATTAAAGGGTTACCTGGGACTGGGAAATCAAGTTTAGCACTTGAATTGGTAGCTAGATCACCAAATTCCTTTTTTATAAGTACACGTATTGATCCAGAAGCAATTCTTGAAGATTCGTTATGGTTGAGTGAAATAATTCCTAAAGATCGTAAATATCCATTTTTTATTGATGCCACACGGTCAGGAAAGGTCACAAAAAGTAAGTCTATACAAAAAATGAATTTTGAAACAATTCCTGAATTCGTTCAACAGCTTTTTACCTTGGGACCAAAATTAAAACACCGGATATTTGTAATCGATAGCTGGAATGCGGTTATAGGAAATTTATCTGAGACTCAGATCCACCATTGGGAGTCGGCGATTGTTCAAAGAGTTCAGGGTAAAAATGATAAAATAATCTTTGTTGAAGAGGGTATTAAAGACTCAACACTTGATTGGATGGTCGATGGTCATGCAATACTAAGCAAAAGGAATATTACTTCATCACATGGGATTTCACGAAGAATTCGAGAGCTTACATTTCCTAAAATGCGAGGAATCGAAATTTCCAATGAAACCTATTTATCTACACTAACGAAAGGGCGTATGAAAACTTTTCCCCCCTTTAAATATCGCTTTCCAGCAATATTGCTTAAATCCAAATCGATTCCAGATTCTGATGAACAACATATTTCTTCTGGATCAGTAGATTTTGATTCTCTCTTAGGTGGAGGATTTCAAAAAGGGTCTTACAATTTGTTTGAGGTATCTACAATTGTCGGTGATGGACTAGATATTATCCTATTTCCTCTCATTACAAACCATTTGAATAATAATCGTGCAGTTATTAGTATCTTACGTGAGGGAATTACCTTTGATACTAAACAACCATATTTCGATGTATTTACAGGAAATAAGAATTGGATAGACCAAACTATCACTTTTGAGAGATTTGTTCCAGGAAAAGAACCTCACAGAATTGCATTACCTCAAACAATTGAGGAACTACTTGATCAAATTGAAGAGATCAAACAAAATTTCCGAGCAGAAAATGAACAAACAATCCTCATTAATATAGGACTGGATGTTCTAGAAAATATGTACGGAATTCCCGCATTAAATGAATTTATTGCTATTCTTGTTTCTAAAGCAAGATTAGAGGGTGATGTTGTGGTTAGTTGGTTGAAAGAAAATCAAGAGTATCGTGGTGGTACAACAGCGGCTACATCTCATTGGAAAATTGATTTAATCAATCGTGCGTTAGTTTTAGAAGGATTAATTCCCGCTACCGAATTTTTTGCTATTGAATCAGTACTTGTAAAGGGTTATATCGATTATACTATTACACCAGTACTTTAAGCATAAATTAAACCATTTATTAAAGGTGAGGAATCTGACTACTCCATCTACTCTTATTAAGGATCTGAGTATTACTCTAAATGAAACTACAGAACAATCTATTGAAGAAGAAATTGCGAAAAAGATACTCATTTTAAAAACTAAAGAGAAATCTCAGTTATTCTGGTTAATATCGCGGACGAATTGGGTAAAGCATGACCTTTTTAAGGTTGAAAATACTCTTTGGCAAAGAATTCAATGCATTTTTAAAAGTGAATACACTGAAACGGAAAAACTACTTGAACAGCAGGACCAAGTCCTTATTTTTGTTCAGATTGGGGTTTTTCTCGACTTTCTTGATATAGAGGATTTTAGAAGTGTTGTTAGATTCCTTTATACTCATAGTCTTGATCCTAAATTTACATTAATTAAGATTAACGAGAGTATTGTTGATTTAATTAGTTTTTATGTTTCTTCTAAGGAAGATCCTATTGAAAAACTAGTACAAATGATTCGATTCTTAGGAATTCCTCCTACAGGGTTTGATGAACTCATTAAGAAGTTTTCAGAAGCTTTTCCAAAGCGAAAGAAAGAGCTAAATACCCTCACCGAATTACCAATTAATTCATGCCAAAATTATCCTGAATATATTCCAGAAATGGTTGAAAAATTAAACTATGACAAATCTGTTCCTATCTTGAAGAAATGGGTAGATCACACAGTTTTAAACCAGATTACTAAACAAAAATTAGCTCAATTTTTCGATAAATGGAAAATTTCTAAATATGATTCAAATGAAAGCTTTTTTAGTGAATTAGAGTCCCAACGAAAGAAAAAATGTATCGTTTCGATCCCTTTAAGCCATAACGCGTATGTGAAACCAAATATCAAGGAAATCTCTGCAAACACTGTTCACGCTACGAAGCTTCCTTCAACAATTCCAAAAGAGATCTTGCCTGGATATCTTGAAAGATTAGCTTATCCAGTTTTAAGCAAAGAAAAGGATCTAATAATAACTTTTTTAGGAGGAGCGCAAATTGGTACCATGGGAATTCTGATTTCAACTCCTACGTCAAATATCTTGATAGATTACGGTTTATCTGTTGCAAACTACCAAATTCCTTATTGGCATGAAAGTTTACCGAATATTGATGGTATTTTCCTTACGCATGCACATCTGGATCATTCTGGAGCTATCCCATATCTATTTAGTCAAGGTTACTCTGGATATATCTTTGGTAGCTCAATGACAAAGCAACTTTCCAGTTACTTACTTGCTGATAGTCAAAAACTGATGTCTCAGAATTTTTCACAAGCTGTTCTGGCTTCGGATTATCGTTTTAAAGCCTTAGCACATGAATCATTCCTTTATCAAATGTTAGAACGTTTTATCCCCATTAAATCAGGTGAAGAGTATCAAATAACACCAGATATTATAGTTAAACCCTTTAATGCTCATCATATTCAGGGGTCATATGCTTATCAGATTGAAAGTAATGGAAAGAAAGTTTTATTTACGGGTGACATAAATTTTGATCCCTGTGCGCTATTTCGTCAAAAAATTCCTGATATTCCTCTTGATTCCGATCTTTCGATTGTTGATGGCACATATTATTTGCAACCAGAGATTGATTCCGCTATCCGAGATAAATTGCTATTTCAAACAATAAAAGAATCAGATAGAGTCATAATTCCTGCCTTTAGTGTTGGAAGAGCTCAAGAAATATTATTAAAACTTGAAAAAGAAGGAATAACTAGAAACCATAAGGTTACCTTACTAGGTATGGCCTCTAAGGTTACCAGGATATCTGGATTAAAAACAAAAGCTCATTTAAGTGATCGACTTGCCCAACCCTTTGAGAATGAGGTTATTATTGCTGGAGGAGGAATGTTAAACGGTGGTCATGCTCGAATGCTTGTTGAGGAAACAAAAACTGATCCCAATACCTCGATTATTTTATGTGGATACCTAGCCAAGAATACTTTAGCTTTCAGACTACTCCATGGATTAGAATCTGAATATAAACAAAAAATTGTGTATACGCGATTCAGTGCCCATTCGAGTAATACCACGTTACATAAGTTTTTTTCCTCCACGAAAGGAATGAAAGCTCTTGTACATCTTGGTGAAATTACTAAAGATCCCTTTACAATATCCAAGGAGAACAAACGAGAGCAGTACGACCTTGAAACAATGAAAATCCCCTCCCTCGGCTCGCAAATAACAATTTAGATTTTTATTCTAATATTGGTTTGATCGACGAAGATCTAGAGTGGGGATAAAGGATTTAGCATCTGCGAGGAGGGTTGGATCTAGTGTAATCATCAATATTTCTTCTTGATCTGTACCTTGGACTAAAGTATTGCCAAATGGGTCTACTACCATAGATTTACCGAAAAATGAGGCTTCTATATTCCCTCCAACTCGATTCACTCCAGCAACAAAGATCTGATTTTCAATCGCTCTTGCTTTCAGTAATGTACTCCAAACATCATCTCTAGGATTAGGAAATTCTGCCAAATAAATAAGGCAATCAGCCCCATCTACGACTAATCGACGACTAATCTCGGGATAACGAACATCAAAACAAACCAAAACACCGATGTTCATTCCATCTACATTGAAAATTGTTTGCATGTTGGAAGGACCAAAAATTTCACCGCTGGTGAAAAATTCAGCCTCCTCCATCGGTTTCAGCGGAAAAAGGTGAACTTTCCGATATTTTGTGAGTAAATTCCCAGAAGGGTCAATACAAATGGCACAGTTATAGTATTCACCTTCAAATTCTTCAATAATACTGGTAATTAGATACACAGAGTGTTTCACTGCAAGCTTCTGTAAAAACTGGAATGATCTGCCTTCAGGTATTTTCTCTGCAATTTCCTTATAATTTTTTAAATCGAATCCAGTAGAACACAACTCTGGGAGACAAATAATGTGAGAATGCTTTTTTAACTCCGAGGAAGTACTTTTTGCAATCATAGATTCAATTTTAGCTAAATTATTATCTTTTTTGCCTACCACTACATCCATTTGGACTAAAGTAATGCTTATTTTTTCTTTCATACAGATACTTCTTCTGAATCTTGATTTGGGATCTTCTGATAGTTCTCAGCATAATATTTGACAAGGAGAAAAATCACTATTGCACCGATAATTGAGGCAGAGATTTCCATGACAACTTGTAACCAAGTATCATAAGAAAAATCAGCTTCAAAAATGAAGAGAAAGAAGTCCCAAAAGCCGTGAATAGCAACAGGAAAGATCAAATTATAGTTTGTAATCTTGAAAGCGTATGAAAATGTTAGTCCAATAGCAAAAGCGCTAAAAAGAATTGCTATCATATATTTCACGTTACCAGTAGTACCTGCCAACCAGAAATGTAAAAATCCGAAGAGAAATGCTGATATTATAGCTGAATTCCGAAAAGTGTACCTTGATTCCAAGATTCTTTGCAGATACCCCCGGAAAAGAATTTCTTCCCCGATCCCGATCATGAAAATGGTCACAAAGAGTGTTAAAATTATTCCATATATATCAAGAAGATCCTTAATCTCTATAATCTCAAAAATATTCTCGATTATTACAGTAGGGATTAACCCTGCAAGGGCAATTGGAATACTCAAAAGGATCCATTCTTTTACCATGTATTTATTCCATTCAAAACCCGATACTTTTATTTTAAGTCGATCCATCCGTAAGAAAACATAAACCAGTCCAATTCCCACTATCCCGTTCATTGCCCTTTGAATATTTATTCCTATTGTTTCAGGGTATTCCTCGCCGTTGTTAAACACGGTAGTCACGAGGGGGAGTACAAATACTTGAAAACTGAAAATTAGAACAACACAAATTGAAAAGAAAAGAATAACACGAAGCCATAAATCAGTGATGGAGTATTTCTTCATTGTAGATGCCTCTGAACGACGAAAAGTAATCACATTGCCCTCTGTAAGGGATTTCTTGAACAAAGTTTCCGCTGAAAGAAAAATTTGTACCTCGTCGTCTTCTATAAGTGGTATGTTGAGTTATATTTTAAAGAGCTTGGGAATTAATAGTTAATAGTGAATAATTGTGGTTGCTCCATTTATAGGCTTTGCAGGCTTAACTGTCGCAGCGCTCATCAAAGCGGTTGTAGCTGAGTACACAGCCAATATTTCTCGTAAGAAAATTGCAAAGTCCTATTTGGTAGAGCGAATTGATGGAAAGCTGGAATCAAAGTTCGGAAAAGACTTTTTAAAGAACAAGTTAACACCTGATAGGCTAAAACAAGTACGAGAGGTGGTACATGAGGAACTTGGGGCTTACTCCTCACGGAGAGATCTTGATCAGCTTATTACCAATTCTCTTTCCCAATTAACAGATGAACATCAACAGATCTTAGATAAGCTTGAACGAGTGGAATCTCTCCTTGAAAAAATATCCATTCCGTTATCCTACAGTATCGCAAAGGAAACAAACGAAGAAATACCACAAGAATTATTGCAGGGTTTATTAGAAGGAAGTATTCAAGGAAAAAAGCAATCTGAAAAGGTATTGAATGAACTAGTTGAAGAATTTAGAGTTCCAGAGGATACAATTACCCAGCTGTCTAATTATTCTTTTGTCAAACGGATCACAGTAGAGGGAGAAAAAGAAATGAATCGGATAGTAGAAAGGTTTTCTACTTCCCCGCACGAGATAAACAATCTTAACACATTAATGGATATCTCATCGTTAATAATGGGACCAAAAGAACACTTGAATGATATCGTGTCAGAATTTGTTTTTAGATTGATTGAACAGGGGCTAGAATCTTCACTTGTTGAGGATTCTATTGTCGGATTTACATTTCTCATTCATCGACTAGGAAAACTAGAACATCTAACCGAAAGCGATCGTTTGCTACTTTCTTCCTTCCTTAAAAAGCGATTAACGGATATAGAGAATCCGACACGAATTTTAGAGTCGTATTTCTTATTAACAGAATTAGGATATCCAACTGACGTTGAACCTCAATTTGTCCTTGAGATAATGGATCGTCATTATAAACTGGATTTAGGCAAAACTAGAGAGATATCGAATCAACTCAAGCTTAGTGGTAGACTTGCTCGATTTTTAAGACATCTAGGTACCAAAACCTACAAACCTCAAGCTTCTATGAAAACTTTAAGGTTACTTATTAAACGATTGGATAAAAGAAAGTTTGTACGCAGTACTCAATTGCTAACTCATCAGTTAGATCGGCTTAACACGGAGATTAACCTATTAGGAGCCTATTTTGAAAAAAAAGATCCTGCAGAAGAGGACCTAAACGAGCTTGTGGAGATACTACAGTTATTGTTAGAGATATTAAACCGTCCGAATATTTTAAATTTAGATTTAAAGACAAAGAAACAAATTGTTGAGTGTATGGATTCAGCATATTACTTATATGATCTTTTAGCTGTTAGAAATTCATGGAATTTACTGAATAACTACAAATTAGACATTAAATCGTTGTATACACCTACATTGGGAAATTATAAACGAATATCTACAGACCAAGTTGCATTAACAAATTCTCTAGCTAACTACTCTAGACGAAGACTGGAAATGACTGAACGTGAGCTACCCAGTCCCCCAAAAAAACGGGTGAAAAAGAGAATATCCGAATGAAATGAACGTAATAGGGAAAGAATCTAAGATAAATTAGATTGAACGCAGATTTACCAAACTTTATAAAAATTCAATAGACAATGGTTTAAATCGGTAAGAAAATAAAATATATCATAGAAAATTGAAACTAGAATTTAACTGATATGAGGAAGTTTAATTCTCCCAACCTCCCATGGAAGTATAAAAAAGCCCTTGATAAATGTAAGAGCAAGTTAAACAAGTGATTCTCCTATGTTATTTGAAGGTGTGCTTTTATCCGTAATGGCTGATACGGGGCCGATCACAGAGATTAACCTCTCAAAATTAGATGACACAAGCTCCATGAAACTTAGTATCAGTCTGATGACAGCCCTCGGACTAGGAGAAAGTCAAGATCAGTTGAATCAGCTTCATGGTTCTTTTCCTGTTCCTAGTCGAAAGGAATTAGCAATTGCTTATCCCTTTACAGTAAAATCTTCAAACTCATCTGATCCTAGAATCCAAGAATACGGCCGTTATTGTACATTATTCTTATTGTTCTTACGTGACTCAAAAAGTAGGGTTTTAGCGAATTATAACTTGATCGAAAGAATTCTAACACGAGATATTAATGCGATCCACTCTCAGGATGATTTAACTCTAGATTTAATAAAATCAATCTATAGGAATATAGAAAGTACGATTTCATCTGCGGAAGGTCAAAGCACCCCTGCTGCAATAAAACAGTCAACTTCAGATTTGGAACGAATTCAGATAGACCATGAGCGTCATCAAATTCTATCAAGCATTATTCGTGATGTAACACAGATCCAAGCCTCCTTAACAGCATTATTAGATGAATCAATGGTTTTTACGGACACTCCAATCTTGGAAGGTGCATTTTATATGCGACCCACAATCAAACCAGAGGATTTTGTAAAAATCATTCCTCAAATATCGCGATATGAAAAAATACTTGCTCGATTAGATGGGGAAGACAAGGATACTGTGAAGGAAATTGTGGAAGTTTCGGTACTTGTGCGGATAGGGAATCTATTCTATTGGAAAGCAATAAAATCTCAACAAGCACTGGAATATGAGAAAGCTGTTGAATTTTATATTAGAGCAAATCAATTGAAAGATGATTCAGTGTTATATTTAACAATCGGATCAATCTACCGAAAATTGGGACGAGATCAAGAAGCAAAAAACTGGGTTGAAGGAGGATTTTCACGGATGAGAGAGCGTAAAGAGTCTGTTCGTATCTCACGGAATATGCTGTTTGGGGATATTTAAAAAGAAAAGAGATATGTCCTGGAAAGGACAATTCCTTATTGATAATTAACTAGTTGACCGTTTTCGGATCTGTTTCTTATCAGAAGACTCTGTTTTTTTCTCGCCATTAGGAAAACCTATTTCTTTCGCTACCTCAAGAAATGGGATAACCATCTGTGCTATAGATTTATATGCATCCTGTCCTTCCCCAAGTAATATCATCTTATCTACAGCAATGTTTTTGAAAATATCAGGTAGCATTTCGATTGCTTTCATCTGAATATACTTTTCATCAGCTTGACTCAATGCTTTTGCCTGTTCCAAGATACCTTGTGCATATGCAATCTGTGTTTGACTAATTTTTGCTGATTCACCTTCAGCTTCAGCTAAAAGTTGATCTTTGTGAGCTTGAGCTTCTTGACGAATACGTTCTACCTCTACTCCTACCTCCTGAGTAACTCGCAGATATTTTTCCGCTTCCGATTCAATCTGCTTTTGTTTCCGTTCAGTTTCAGCTGCAATTATGGCTCTCTGCTGCTCAAGTTGCACAATCTGAATCTCACGTTCTTTGGCTTTCCTCTCGATTATGAGCTTCACCGCTTGATCCTGTTCACCTGTACGTTGCCGTACATCAAGATTTCTTAACTGAACGCTTTCTTCCAATTCTGCTTGTCTTAACTGTGCTGTTTGAGCTTCTTCGATCTTTTTTACCGCCTCAAGATTTTCTTTTAAGCGTTGATCTAGAACTTCCACATCTCGAATTTCTACTGATTCAACTGTTATTCCCCAATCTCCTGCAAGATGATGTAGTTCACTAGTAACATTCTTTATGATTTCAACTCGATTACGAATTATCTGTTCGATTTTCATATTTGCACAGGTTGTACGAATGATTGCTTCGGTGGCATTTTTAATTGCTTTCTCAACGTAATCTGAACGAGCGGGATTCCAACTCACTTTTGAATAGGATACTTCCGGATTAGTAACCCGCCAATAAACAAACGCTGTTAATGCTACATCTTGGTATTCATAACTCACTACTTTTTCTCTTGCCTCTAGCAAAGTCTGTTGGACAGTGGTGGGTATAACAATTACTTCATCAAATACCGGCCATAAAACGACCGTTCCACCTGTACCCGCTCTCCTAATCTTTCCACGACGAAAATGAATCACATACTCATTTGTTTTGTATTTTCGATAGCGAGATACTAAAATTATTATAAATAAAAAGAAGATAATGAACATTAAGACAATTACTAACCAGAGATTATCTAATAACGCGTTTCCTGTGCTTTCTTGTAAGAAGAATATTTTTTCCATTTTTGTTTTTTCACCCAATTCATACATTTTCATTAATTTTAATCCCAAGTAATCGATCCCTCGGGAGTTTCTTTTTTCGATTTTTCTGTTGAAGGCCATTCATCAATTATCAGTGAATTTTTTTCAACTTTAACAACGTAAGCAACCATACCTTTAGCAATAGCTCCTGATTCTGTTTTTGCTGACATTTTAACAGGTCCATGAATTGAACTAGTTTGGATAAGAACCAAACCACCTTCGGTATCTACTGTTGTCAAAGTTTTTACTTCATCATCAACTTTTATAGTTTCTAATGGGGTTTCATAAGTTTCTGAGACAGCAACCTTTGCCCATACCTTGGAAATAAGATAAGTAGTTCCAAGAGGAATCATAACTAATACAGCTAGCAGAAGAAAAAGATTTATTGTATCATCAATCAGAATAACCCCTGTTCCTCCAAATGAAATCATAAAAGTACCTAGTAGTAGCATTAAAGGAGCGGGGGTATCAGCCCCTACGTCCTGATCATGTAAAGATATGTCTTTATCCATACCTATGTGAATATCTTTATCTGCACCAATTGTTATGTCGGAATCTAAATCTACATCAGCGTCAAAATCAACATCCCCGATATCATGGTCAAATCCTACACTATGATCGAAATCATGGTCAAAATCATGATCTATATCAGTATCATGGTCAAAAAGATGACCTCCTTGGAGAATCAAAGTTAAAAAGAAGATCAATAATCCTGAAATCAAACTTCCAAAGCAGATCTGTTTTAAGATGAGGAGAAGTAAGGGGACATCGATTTCAGTCATGATACTCGATTACCTCAGATATCTCTCTCCTTTTATAATTTTAGTTCCCAGAACATCGGGCTGACAAACACTTAAATTACATCTCAGTCTTTTTAAAGGATGGTAGAAACAGAATAATTACTAGGATATACTGGTGTATATGGCTAGAAGCGATTTATTCCTCTGGTTAAGAAGGAATATTATAAGTTAATACTGTCAAGAAGTCCTTTCATTCTTTGCTTCTATGCAATGAATAAGTGATTTGTATGTTTAATCGAATTCTTATCGCGAATCGTGGAGAGATCGCGAGTCGTATAATGGCAAGTGCACAAGAGATGGGGATTGAAACAGTTGCAATTTATTCTGACGTAGATGAAGAATCTGTACATGTTCATACCGCTGATTATTCGTATCCGTTAGGAAACCCTGTTCCATCTGAAAGTTATCTAAATATGGATAAAATAATTGATATTGCGTTGGAAAGTAAATCTGAAGCTATTCATCCTGGGTATGGCTTCCTGTCGGAAAATGCCGAATTTGCTAAACGTGTCCAAGAGGCGGGATTAATTTGGATTGGTCCTAGTCCCAAAGCGATTCATGCGGTAGGTGACAAGATACAGGCAAAAAAGACCATGAAAGCAGCGAATATTCCTGTTATTCCCGGTTATCATGGCGGATCTACAAATAAAAAATTCTTAAAACAGAAAGCTAAAGAAATTGGGTACCCTCTGCTTATAAAAGCCACAGCTGGTGGGGGTGGACGTGGAATGCGGATTGTAAATTCTGAACATGAATTCTCAGCCGCTTATGAAAGTGCACGTCGTGAGGCGAAAAATGCGTTTGGAAACGGGGATGTTTTTCTAGAAAAATACTTTACGCATATTCGCCATATCGAGTTTCAAATTCTTGGAGATCATTTTGGAAATATTCTCCATTTAAATGAAAGAGAATGTTCTATTCAACGTAGGCATCAAAAGATCATAGAAGAAACTCCGTCTACAGCTCTCGATGAGGCTTTAAGAAAAGAGATGGGAGATGTAGCCATTGCAGCCGCTAAGGCGGTGAATTATACAAATGCAGGATCAGTTGAGTTCGTACTTGACGAGAAAGATAATATATTCTATTTTCTAGAAATCAACGCACGGCTGCAAGTTGAACATGCAATAACAGAAGCAGTAACAGGGATAGACCTCGTCCGATGGCAGTTAAAAATAGCGGCTGGACAAGAATTACAAATAGAACAAAAAGATATCGTCAGTCGTGGACACTCCCTTGAATTTCGGATTTATGCTGAGAATCCCGAAAAGCAATTTCTTCCTACCTCTGGTAAAATAAGGACAGTTCAAGTACCTGTCGGTGTTAATATTCGAAATGACTTAGGAATATCTACAACTGGCGGAGAAATCTCTACTTTTTATGATCCTATGATAGCTAAGCTGATAGTTCATGCTGAAACTCGAGAGGACGCCATTCAAAAAATGACCTGGGCACTAAGAAATTATGCAGCCCTTGGGATACCCACCAACATTCCATTTCTACGAGAAGTTCTAACTCATCCAGATTTTATCTCTGGATATACTCATACTGATTTTGTGGAAGAACACTTTAACAAGTGGAAAAATGGCAAGAAAGAAACTCCATTTCAAGTATTATTAGCTGCTGCACTCTTTGAAGTGATGGAACCATTTATGGGGGGTAATACAAATGGTGAAACAGTATCTGTATTGAATGGAATTGATCCTCATTCTCCCTGGCAGAAAATTGGAACTTGGGGCCGAGAAAGTCTTGATGTTATCACTGATCGTGTTTCAGGTACGTTAGGAAAGGGAAAAGCAGCTATTAAAAAGATCATACCAGTCAAAAGTGATGATTTAAAATCCTCTTTCATAAGAGATTTAGATCCTCATTCCCCATGGAAAAAAATTGGTGCATGGGAACATAATAAGAAGAAGAGTCGTAAATTTTAAGCCTGTATAGTGACTCCTTATGAGTGAAGTTTTCAATTTTGATGATGGGAAAAATAGGTTTGAAGTCCGTCTTCGGCGTGATGATAATAATGGATATTCTGTCATCATTAAAGATCATGAGGATAATGAGAAAGAGATTACAGTGACTGCAAAAGTCCTTGGATCAGGTCAGTTTCAATTTACGCTGGATAATATTATCTACAAGTGTTCAGTAGCAAAGGATGGAGATTTAAGATTTATTCATTTAGATGGAGCGGATTATGAGCTTCGACGAGTTACTGAACAAGAGGAGGAAGATTTTGAAGAGACCATTGATGAAGGAAGTTTATCCAGTCCAATGCCAGGAAGAATCGTGAAGCTTCTTGTAAAAATAGGGGACAAAGTGCAAAAGAGCGAGGATTTATTGGTAGTAGAGGCAATGAAAATGGAAAATAAGGTAGTTTCTCCATTTGAGGGGACAGTTACTGAGATTTTTTACTCGGAAGGGGATCAGATTGAAGCAAATGTACCATTAATGGAAATTCAACAGTCTGAACCATCTGAAGAGGATTAACACTTTCAGACTATAAGGGAAAAAGGGGGGACTTACTTCCACGAAATACTTTAAGTAAAAATTTTAGAACATTTATCCTCCTTAGAGCTGTATTTTTCGAGGTATAATTGATGGCTATAATTAAATCGAAAGTAGATGTGAGATCGTCAGATTTTCAAGACAATTACAAGCATTTTCAAAAAATCCTGGAAGATTATCGAGAGATTCTTGAATCAGTGAGATCAGGTAACCCTAAGGCGATGGAAAAGCATCTTGAAAGGGGAAAAATTCCCGCGCGTCAGCGAATAAAAACGGTTCTTGATCCCGATACCCCATTTATGGAATTAAGCCCATTAGCTGCCTACAACTTATATGATAATTCTGCACCATATGCAGGAATTGTAACTGGCATTGGCTTAGTTGCAGGAAGAGAAATCATGTTTATCGCTAATGATGCAACAATTAAAGGAGGAACCTACTTTCCGATGACAGTTAAAAAGCATCTCCGAGCTCAGGAGATTGCAGAACAAAATAATCTCCCCTGTGTATACTTAGTAGATTCAGGTGGAGCGTTTTTACCTCTTCAAGCAGAAGTCTTTCCTGATAAAGAACACTTTGGAAGAATTTTCTATAATCAAGCTCAAATGTCATCAAAAGCAATACCTCAAATAAGTGTTGTAATGGGATCCTGTACAGCTGGTGGTGCGTATGTTCCTGCAATGTCAGATGAAACAGTAATTGTAAAAGGAACAGGAACTATATTTCTAGGAGGACCTCCACTAGTAAAAGCAGCTACTGGTGAAGAAGTATCAGCTGAAGATTTAGGAGGAGCTGATGTACATTGTCGTACATCAGGAGTTGCGGATCATTACGCGACAAATGATGAACATGCACTAAGGATCACCAGAAATATAATTGAGCATTTGAATTTACCTCCAAAAACCACACTTGATTTCCGGACTCCAGAACCACCTTTATATGAAATTGACGAAATTTATGGCATTTTACCTAAAGATGCACGACAAGCTTACGATGTTCATGAAATCATTGCACGATTGGTGGATGGCTCTCGATTTCATGAATTCAAAGCTCTATATGGTTCTACCTTGGTCTGTGGTTTTGCACGAATTATGGGATATCCAGTTGGAATACTTGCAAATAACGGTGTTTTATTCTCCGAAAGTGCATTAAAGGGTGCTCACTTCATTAATCTATGCACACAGCGAAATTTACCCCTTATTTTCTTACAAAACATCACAGGATTTATTGTTGGAAGTGAAGCAGAATCTGGTGGAATTGCCAAAGATGGTGCAAAACTAGTAATGGCTGTAAGTAATGCTCAAGTACCTAAATTTACTGTTGTGATTGGTGGTTCGTATGGAGCTGGAAATTATGGAATGGCCGGGCGTGCGTATTCTCCACGATTCTTATTCATGTGGCCCAATGCCCGAATTTCTGTAATGGGTGGTGAACAGGCCGCTAATGTATTGGCTACTGTTAAAGAAACACAACTCGCAACCCAAGGAAAGACATTATCTCCGGAACAACGGGAGGAAATTATGAAACCGATTCTGGCAAAGTATAATAAAGAATCTAGCTCGTATTATAGTACTGCACGGTTATGGGATGATGGAATAATAGACCCTGCAGATACACGTATTATCCTAGCATTATGCATCGCAGCGTCTTTGAATGCTAAAATTCCTGATACAAATTACGGTGTATTTCGTATGTAGTGTGCTATTTGGACAGGTTTAATATGACAAAGTATGAAACAATTACTTCAGAACAGGTTGATGACGTTTGTATAATAACTTTGAATCGTGCACAGGTTCATAATGCCTTTAATCCTCAAATGATCTCTGAACTGACGAACGAATTTACTGCACAAAGTAGAAATCCTGAAATTCGTGTAATAGTATTAACAGGAGATGGAAAATCCTTTTCCGCGGGTGCTGACCTACTTTATATGGAAGCAAGTAAAGATTTCACACTAGATGAGAATCAGCAAGATGCAGTAAAGTTAGAAAAACTTTTCAATACAATCTATACTACATCTAAGCCTATTGTCGGGAGAATAAACGGAGCGGCCTTCGGTGGAGGAGTTGGTCTTGTAACACTCTGTGATGTTGCAATTGCAGTAGAATCGGCCATTTTTGCATTTTCTGAAGTAAACCTAGGAATTATGCCTGCAGTGATCAGTCCCTATGTGATACCAAAAATCGGATACTCTCAAGCAACGAGATATTTTTTGACTGGAGAACGTATAGATGTTAAAACTGCATTGAGGATTGGTTTAATTCACGAAACAGCAACAGACACTGAAGAGTTGAATCAGAAAGTTACTACTGTTGTAAACCATCTTCTTACAAGTGGGCCGATAGCCATGGCCCAAATTAAGGAAATGCTGGAAAAAAACCGGACAACCAGCTTTGAAGAAGTTCGTTCATATTTAATAAACAAGATCGCAGAAGTTAGAACTTCACCAGAAGGTAAAGAAGGTCTAAAAGCATTTTTGGAAAAACGGTCACCGAAGTGGAAGAAAGATAAATGGGGAGGATTTGATACCTAGAAAAAATCGGAGGATTGACTTATTTGGAATCAAAAGGGATAGATGGACTCGATTACGAATTCCACTCCCCTCAAAACGAATTACTTCCCAATATAGTGTTTATTCACGGTGCAGGAGGTGATCGGACTCAGTGGGATTCCCAGGTGAATTTCCTTTTGGAAAATGGATATGGAACCCTAGCGATAAGTTTAAATAACCATGGGGAGAGTTTATCAGCTCTAAATAATTCTATCAATCCAGTTTCTGTAAACCAAACCTTGATTGATCAATATACAAGAGAAGTTATCAATATCATCTCCTATTTGAAATTAGAAAGCTATTCTCTTGTGGGCCATTCCATGGGAGGAGCTATTGTCTTAAATTATGTCTTATTTATCAAGAAACAGGAATTCAAAAAACCTCCACCTTTGCCTGCAGTGATATTTCTCATGAGTACTGGAGCAAAACTAAATGTTGCACCAATATTCTTTGATTTACTCAAAAAGGATTATAATGAAGCACTAAAATTGATGAGTAAATTTAGTTACGGTTCTAAAGCAGAACTACAAATAAAACAAAAAAACCAAGAAATCCTAACAAAAAATGGTTGGCATGTATTATATAATGACCTTGATGCTTGTCGATATTTTGATGTAAGGAAGGATTTAAGACTAATTGATATTCCAACCATCATTCTCTGTGGAGATCAAGATCAAATGACACCTCCTAAGTTCTCACGATACCTTCATGAGAATATTTCAAATTCAGAGCTCTTTCTCATTGAGGAAGCGGGGCATTTCATCTTTCAAGAGGCTCCCAATCAAGTTAATGAAATCATCCATAAATCTCTCAGATAGGAATGGAAAATAATGACAGATGAACCAATTCTACAAAAACTAGGGTTTTCTCAGAATGATAAAATTGTCATTTTGCATATAGATGACATGGGTTTTTCACATGCAGCGAATGAAGCAGCTTTTGAGTGTTTAGATTTTGATATTGCTTCCTGTGGGTCTGTTATTGTTCCCTCGCCATGGTTTCTTGAAGTGGCTGAACTAGCAAAGAAATCAAAGTACGACATAGGGGTACATCTGACCCTAACCTGTGAATATGATACGTATCGATGGCGTGCTCTTAGTAGTATTGATCCTGAATCGGGATTATTAGCTGAAGATAGATGTCTCTGGAAAACTACAGAAGAAGCGATTGCAAATGTCACAGCAGATGCAGCTGAAAGTGAGATGCGGATGCAAATCCAATATGCAAAACAATCAGGAATCGACTTAACACATTTGGATACACATATGGGAACAGTTATGGATCCTAAATTTATTCAGACTTATCTTTCCCTTGCTTTTGAATACAATATTCCCGCATTTCTACCTAAAATTTCAGAGGAACAGCTATTCCTAATGGGATTAGGAGAATACGCGGAGATTTATCGGAATTTGCTGGATTCTCTTGAATCTAGGGGCTTTCCACTCATCGATCATATGATCATTGACACTGGTGGAGTCTATCCGAATAAAACTCAATATTATCTGGATTTATTGAAAGGCTTAGAACCTGGATTGACTCATTTAATCTTCCATCCTGCAAAAATGACCCCTGAGTTACGATCTATAACCCCTGATTCGGCTGAATGGCGGAATCAAGATTATAAGGCCTTTACGGATCCTGATCTTCGCGAAGCAGTGGAAAAGCTGGATATTACCATAATTGGATACCGAAAAATCCGAGATGTTTTCCGAAGGTAAATATAGCTTAGGTTAAATAGGACGGATTTCTCGTTTGTAGCTAAGGTAATGACCGTGTTTAGCGTTCTAGAAATTCGTTTTGTAGATATTCATGGAAAACTTAAAGCAATGAATGTTCCAGTTGACATTCACGATTTTCAAACGGCTCAATCAGATCCCGTATTTTCCGAGGGAGCGAATATAGATGGTAGTTCCGTTGCTGGATTTACTCCACTTGAAAATTCAGACCTACATTTAATTCCCGATCCAGAAAGTATAATTGAACTATCCTATACTGAAGAACCAAAAATAGCAGTAATGTGTGAGGTTCGTCAACATGATAAAGTGTTTGTGGGAGATACACGTTCACGGTTAAAGGCTTTAATTGAAGAAAAATTAAAACCTCGTGATTGGATCCTAAAAGTTGGCCCCGAACCGGAATTTTTCCTTTTAGAGGATAATAAGCCAGTAGATACGGGAAAATATGCTGACATATTTCCCAATGCAATCGCAGAGGGAGTAATTAAACGCTTTCCCTCTCATTTGGAGAAAGCTGGCATCACTTGCAAAGTACATCACCATGAGGTTGGATCAGGCCAATATGAAATTGAAATAAAACACTCAGAAGCATTGCATACAGCGGACTCAATTGTCACCTATAAAGCAGTAGTCCGAGCTCTTGCTGCAAAGATTGGCTATTCGGCGACTTTCATGCCAAAACCGTTCGGAGACGCTAATGGAAATGGAATGCATTTTCATCTCTCTCTTTGGGAAGGGGAAACAAATCTATTTAGCTCTGGAAAACCCAGCGAAGTATCCACCCTTGGAGAACAATTTATGGCAGGAATCCTTGATCATGCAGAAGCATTGACTGTTATAGTAGCACCTACTGTAAATTCGTTTAAACGACTTGTACCAGGGTTCGAAGCACCAGTTTATATTGCATGGGCCCCATTAAATAGATCTACATTATGCAGAATCCCAATGTTTCAAGATCCAAATTCAGCACGATTTGAATATCGATGTCCTGATCCAAGCACTAATCCTTACTTAGCTTTAACCGCAATAATTGCAGCAGGTATGGATGGTATCGATCGTGAGTTAGAACTTCCACCTCCAGTCAAATCTAATATCTTTGATTTAACATCTCAGGAGCGAGAAAAACTTGGTGTAAGAAATCTTCCTGGAAATCTTTTCCAGGCGCTAACCTGTTTGGAAAATGATCGTGTTATTCAAAAAGCGCTGGGTTCCCATATCTTTGATCATTTCATTAAATTAAAGAAAAAAGAATGGCTTCAATATTCTACCCAAGTTACTGATTGGGATTGGAAAGAATATATTGACGTTTAAGAATATGAGGTAAACCAAGTGAAGTTTCGTGTAGCACTTGCACAAATTCATTCACATCAAGCTGATCCAGAATCCAATTTACGCATAATCTCCGATATCTGTGAAAACCTTGAGGTGGATAACGATCTAGAAACCGTTGTTGTTTTTCCTGAATTATCCGTGACTGGCTATCTAATGCATGATGATGTATATCAACTAGCTGAACCAGTCCCCTCGGGTCCTCTAAGTAAGCAACTTAGGGAGATTTCACAGAAAAATGCTTGTTATTTAATCGCAGGTTTACCAGAGTCGTCTGTTCCTGGGTTACTTTATAATACTGCCGTGATGTTTGGGCCAGAAGGTTTTCTTGGAAAAAGTCGAAAGATATTTCTTCCTAACCATTCTGTTTTTAATGAAAGGCGATATTTCAGGACTTCTCCAGTAATAAATGTAATTGATACTCCAATGGGGAAGATTGGTATGCAAATATGTTATGATATCTTTAGTCCTGAAATCACACGAGCTCATGCACTTCTAGGAGCTCATACAAGCATATGTATATCAGCTTCCCCTGGGGTAAGACGACAATATTTTGAAACATTCATTCCAGCCAGGGCGATGGAAAACACGATAAATTTTATCTATGTTAATCAATCAGGAATTCAAGATGATTTGATTTTTTGGGGTGGATCAGAGGTTCGTTCTGCAACAGGGAAACAAATCGCAAAGCTCTCCTACGATAAACCTGATTTTGGAATTTATACTTTATCTATGGAAAGTGCTCGAAGCGCCAAGAATTTTGTTCCTACATTGAAAGATTTACCCTCTTGGATTTTCAAACAATTGGAAGAGAGTTATTATGACATCTAAATCAAAAATTCAAAGTATTCCTTCCATTGATGTTGTTAGAACAAGTGAACTTATTCAAGATTTTATCCAAACACGAATATCAGAAGCGGATGTAAAAGGAATAGTTATGGGGTTAAGTGGAGGTATCGACTCTGCTGTAGTTGTTACACTTGCTACAAAGTCTTTAGGAGCAAAGAATGTTTTTCCAATATTTTTACGAAATAATAATTCATTAGAATCTGATATTGCGGATATAAAAACATTATGTAAACAATTGAAGCTTGAATTAAACCAATTTGACATTCAAAGTGTTATAGATCAATTTTCAAATACTATTGACGAAAAAGAGGATTTATCTGACTTGGCATGGATGAATATTAAACCACGACTGTTACAAACTTACTTGTACTTTCATGCTAATAAAAAGAACTATTTAGTTTGTGGAGCAGGGAATAAAAGCGAAATAATGATCGGATATTTTACTAAATATGGCGACGGAGGCGTAGATATCCTACCAATTGGTGATGTGTATAAGACACATGTTTACCAGCTGGCAAAGTACTTAAAACTGCCTAAACCGTTTTTAGAAAAGCCTCCAAGTGCAGGGTTAACCAAAGGTCAAACAGATGAAGCTGAAATAGGGATGAGCTATACACAGCTTGATTCGATACTCTATGGACTTGAACTCTTCCAAACCGATCAACAGATTGTTGAGCTAACAAAATTCCCTCTCTCTGAGATTAAAAAAGTAAGAGCTCTAATATATACCAGTGAACACAAAAGAAGAGGGCCAATCATTTTCAAATTAGGAGTACGAACCCCCAATATTGATTGGCGGATACCATTAACCAAGCCCAAACATTTTTAACCGAGTTAAATCAAAAAATCGGAATTTTGTGAGTCATATGTGTCGACTTCTTGGAATCTTAGGGTCAGTAGAATGTTGGAAGGAGATTTTACACGAATTCCAAGAATTATCGGAAAAGGGCAAGATACTAAGGCTCCCAAATATCTTACCTGGTCACCTAGACGGATGGGGAGTAGCTGCGTTAAAATCTGATAATTCAGGCATGGAACTGACTGGAAAATTTTTAGGGAATGCTATGACAGCGCCAGAATATGATTCTATAGTTCACTCGTTTGCTTTCCAACCTCGTGTGCTATTGTACCATCTGAGAAAAGCTAGTCCGAAAATTCGAGTTTCCTTACCAAATAGCCAACCTTTTCTTTCCTCATCTTGGGCTTTTATCCATAATGGAACAGTTTATAACGCAGAAAACTTGACGCAATCCAAACAGTACCAAATTACCTCAGACAATTCTGATTCGGAATTTTTTTTTCACTACCTCTTAACAGATTTGATTGAAGAAAAAAATACTGATTCTAAAGTTCGTAAATTGATCAAAAATCTTACACGAATTGATGTTCAGTATTCTGCACTCAACAGTATCATGAGTAATGGACAGGAGCTTTATGCAGTCCGTTGTGCTGCAGAGCACCAGGATTACTATTCATTATTTTATTATAAATCTAAATTAGGTGTAACTATTTGCTCAGAGAAACTTGATTTAGGGGGGATTAAAGATTCCTCTTGGAGCGAAATCCCAAACCACAGTATTCTATCTATCATTGGAACCCCTCCCCAAATTAAGTTAACTGGTTTTTAATTTTTACTAAGGTTCAATTTTTGCTCGGATTCTCATTAGGCCTGCGCCAATATTTTTCTGTTTTTGAATGATAAATTTTCCAATTTCCTTAGTATTTTTAACATGAGGACCTGTACAGATCTCTTTAGAAAATTCACCCACAGAATATACAGATACTTTTGTTTGGTACTTGTCTTCAAAAAATCCTAATGCTCCACTGTTTTTTGCTTCGATAGGAGAAACGATTTCGCTTTTTACCGCAAGACTCTCTTTTATTTTATTATTGACAATTTGTTCTACTTTTTTAATTTCCTCTGGTGTAAGCTTTTCAGGGTGAGTAAAATCAAATCTTGTTCGCTCTGGAGTGATATTACTTCCTTTTTGCTCGACATGGTTCCCTAGGACATCTCGTAAAGCTTGCTGTAATAGATGAGTGGCTGTATGAAGACGAGTTGTCTTCTCTGTGTGATCAGCGAGACCGCTCTTAAATGTACCAGAAGTGGCTTTTCTTGAAAGATCTTTGTGTTGAGTGAATTCTTTTTGGAATGCTTGAGTATCTATGGTGATATTCTTTTCCTTCGCGATTTCCATGGTCATTTCTAATGGAAAACCAAATGATGTGAATAGAAGAAATGCATCCTCGCCTGTCAATGTTCCTGTTTCATCTAAAATTTTACTTAGACGCTTAAGGCCTCGTTTCAAAGTGGTTGAAAATTTCTTTTCCTCTTGAGTTAAATTCTCAATAATGAAAACTTTGTTTCGTTCAAGTTCTGGGTAAACGTCAGAATATATTCCTATAACAATTTCAGCTAGTGTAGGAAGAAAGCGTTGTTTAATATTCAACTGATTTCCTTGTCGAATTATTCCTCGAATAAACCTTCGAAGGACATATCCTTGTCCTAAGTTGGAAGGGGAGACACTCTTGTCATCACCTAGAATAAAGGTTGCGGATCGAATATGATCTGCAATGATGTTTATCGATTTTCGTTGCTCATCGGTAGGCTCAGTTTTAATTTTTGCATATCTCTTCACACGATCGGTGATTGGTTGAATCGTATCGATTTCATGAATGGTAGTTGCTCCATTAAGTACTGCAACTGTCCGTTCGATACCCATTCCAGTATCGACATTATGTTGGGCTAATTTTTCGAATGAACCATCTGCTAATTTATTATAGCTCATAAAGACGTCATTCCAGATTTCAAAGTACTTGCCACAATGACAACCAGGACGACACTCCTTTGAACACGATTCTCTTCCTGTATCAAAAAATATCTCGGTGTCAGGTCCACAAGGTCCTGTGGAACCTGCCGGACCCCACCAATTATCCTCTCGTGGAAGAAAATAAATACGTTTATCAGGTACCCCCATTTTTTGCCATATTGATGCTGATTCCTCATCTCTGGGGACATCTTCATCTCCTTCAAAGACAGTAACTGACAAACGTTCAGGGTCAATTCCTAGCCAATCAGGTGATGTAAGGAATTCCCAGCTCATCGTAATGGCTTCTTCTTTGAAATAATCGCCTAATGACCAATTTCCTAGCATTTCAAAAAAGGTAAGATGAGTAGGGTCTCCTACATCATCAATATCTCCAGTACGAATGCATTTTTGGCTATTGGTAATACGTTTTCCAGAGGGATGTGGTTCTCCAGTGAAATAAACTTGTAAGGGATGCATCCCTGCCGTAGTAAATAACACTGTGGGGTCATTTTCTGGAAAAATTGATGCTGAAGGAATAATTACATGGTTTTTATCCTCAAAGAACTGTAAATACATTTTTCTTAAGGTGTTCGAATCCATAGCTTGTCTCCTCGTCATTGTAAATTTGTATTAAGATTCAATATTTATTAAGACGTTGCGTGTATTTCCTTGAGGATCTTGGATTGCCCAATCCTTTTTGAATCCTTTTTTAATAGCTGAAAAATCCAAATTCGTCGCCAACACTTCCTCTTGAATTAATGAGGAAAATTCCTTAACAATTTTCTTTGTTGTGGGATCTAATTTAGTAAGATGAACAGAAATGTTCGCGTCATAAACTAACTCCAAATCTTTTCGCATAGATTGGATTCGACGGATTAGATCTCTGATAAATCCTTCATGAATGAGCTCATCAGTCTGGGATAGATTCAAGAAAAGATCACCTTCCTTAAAGCTAGCTCCACTAAATCCTTCTTTTTCCGTGATTCTAACTTCCAAGTCCTCTTTACTTATGGTAAGATCATCCCCGTTTAGAGTGAGTTGATATTCACCTTTTTCTGTTAAAATCTGAGCAATTTCTTTAGCTGTTTCACCTTTTTGGGATTTCATCCATGTTGCAACATCATTTGCGTTTTTCTTAAACTTTGGGCCAAGTTGTTTGAAGTTAGGAGCAAATTCAATGTCTTGAAATGCCAAAGGATCATCAGAAAATTCTAATGATTTAACATTCAGTTCTTGCAGGATTAAATCCTTACACGATGTTATGGCTTTCTTTCCAGCTGCATTCGTAACTAAAATTACCTCTTGAAGTGGCCAACGTGCTTTTAGATCTTTCTTGGCTCTGATAGACCTTCCATTTGTTATAACTTCACGAGATATTGCCACACTTTCTTCTATATTTGTTTTTATTCTCTTCTCGTCCGAAACAGGATAATTTTCCAAATGAACACTATCTAGACCATTTCCTTGACTCCGAACGAGAATTCTATACATTTCCTCGGATAAAAAAGGAATGATAGGTGCTAAAACCTTGGATAAAGATTCCAGTACCTCATACATCGTTGAATATGCTGATTTTTTTGAGATAGTTAACGATTTTTCCCAAAAACGACGTCGTGATTGGCGTATCCATAGATTTGAAAGATCATTCGTCAAAAAACTCTTTAGTGCTTTCGTCGCTTGGTGAATTGACAAATTCTCGAAAGCCGAATGAACATCTTTCAGTGTATTGTGATACCTCGAAAGGATCCAGCGATCTATTAATGGTCTTTTGGAATATGCTACTTTGTATTTCTTCATGTTGGGAGAATATTCGTCAAGATTGGCATACGTGATGAAAAATGACAAAACATTCCATAAGGGAAGGATAAATTCTTTGATTTCATCTTCAAGTAAACCAAATCCAAATCGAACATCATTCCAAGTCGGTCCACTAAGATAGAGCCAACGGACTGGATCTGCCCCGAACTTCTCAAATGCTTCCTCAGAATAGATAGCACTACCTTTTGATTTGGACATTTTCTTCCCTTCAGCAGTAAGCACATGTCCCATAGTTAAACACGATTTATAGGGATTTTTATCAAAAACTACTGTTGAAATAGCAAGGAGGGAGTAGAACCAACCCCGTGTTTGATCAATTGCTTCTGTTATGAAATCTATGGGGAAATGTTTATCAAACTCTTCTTTATTCTCAAAGGGATAATGCCATTGGGCAAAAGATGCTGCTCCAGAGTCATACCAAGCATCAATAACATATTCTTCCCGAGTTGCTTTAGCTTTACACGTGGGGCAGTGTACTTCGATGTTGTCTACATCTGGTTTATGGAGTGAGAAATCTTTAGGTAATCCCCCTTTTGTTAGTGTATTTAACTCCTTTCTACTTCCAACAATAAATTCATGGCCTTTCTCACAAGTCCAGATTGGTAATGGTGTACCCCAGTATCGTGAGCGAGAGAGTGACCAATCTTTAAGTTCATCCAGAAAATTTCCAAATCGTCCATCCTTCAAATGTTTAGGGACCCAACGGATTTGTTGATTTAATTCACGAATCCGTTCCCGCACTTGACTCATTCCTATGAACCAAGATTCCATGGCATAGTAAAGTAAGGGTGAATCACATCTCCAACAAAACGGATACGTGTGAGTAATCGATTCTACACGTAATAACTTGTTTTCTGCTTTCAACTGCTCCATGATATGGGGATCGGCCTCTTTTACATGCATCCCTCCAAAATCTGGCATATCATTAACAAAATTTCCATTTTCTAAGACGGGATTAAACATATCTACTCCGATTTCCTGACAGAGTTCATAGTCTTCGATACCAAATGCAGGAGCACAATGAACAATCCCAGTACCATCTTCCATTGAAACAAAGTCAGCTGCAACAACAAAATGGGCTTTTCCAGTTTTATTTTCAGCCGTATAGGGGAAAAGGGCTTCATATTCCATACCAAGTAGGTCTTTGCCTACATATTCCTTAATGACTGTTTTTTTGGTGGAAAAGATCCTTGGTAGTAAATCTTTTGCGAATATTAGACTTTCTCCCTCATGCTCAACTTCTATATAACTCTCCTCTTCGTTTACGGCAAGAACCAAATTTGATAGGAGTGTCCAAGGAGTAGTTGTCCACGCAAGAAAATGTCGTTCAGGATCTCCTTTTACTTGGAATTTTATGAATATACTTGGATCTGTTGTTTCAGCATATCCTTGCGCAACTTCATGAGAGGATATCGAGGTTCCGC
>JAEOTM010000145.1 GCA_016839815.1 Candidatus Hodarchaeota archaeon | reverse complement strand
GAACACCAGTCAAATCTTTATAGGGGAAAAAAAACTTGAGATTTTTACAAGTTTTTAGCTTTTTTTCTACTTTGGCCACATCTGAATCAGTCAAGAAGAGAGACTCCTTAGAAAGGATCTGTTATTAAAATTAACAGGGAATGTTGATCAGAGATCTGGTTTAAGAATCAACCCTTCACGATTACGCCCGTCAATTCTGACATAAAAGGGATTGTGGACTCGGACATGTTTAAAGAATACCTGTTCATCCACAACTTCTTCCTGTTCTGAAAGCCATTGCCAGTCAACATAATCCGATTTTGACTTATAATTAACAAAAAGATATCCAATATTGGCTGTGGTTATATTCTGGAAGAAATGACTTCCTTGTGAATGTTCTACTTGAAAATTTTCAAGCCCAGCCTCAATGATGACTTTTGCCCCTGATATATGGTGCCACTTAACAGGAATACCCAATGATGAGTCAAAAGTACCCCATCGTCCAAATCCAATCAAAATATAAGGAGTCTCTCTTTTCTTTAGGCGTTTATTAATCTCACCTATCTCTAATACCATATCCTGAGTTTTCAACTTGTTAAAAGCTTCAGGTTTTACATAAACGATGTCACAAATGTTAGTAAGTATTGTATTCCCAGATGCTAAGCTAGATCTAATTAGTATTTGATCCTCGGAAGCCGTTTCTTTTTCTTCATCAAGGATTACCTCATATTGTGTATAAGGACGGATTTGTAATAAGTAAAAAGTCACCTTTTTTCCTGGAACCAATTGAAAATTTCCTGCAAACTCAATTTCAACCGAACTTCCCATTGTTTGTTCTCCTAATTGGAGAATCTTTGTCAATAATTTAGCAAAAGGAACTCCACCATATTTTAATTGACGACTAAAACTAATAATTGGAGCTCCGTCACCACTGAATCCTGGTCTTATCAATTGATCATTATGATCATATGTATCAGCAATATTTTTGAGAGTTTCTGGATCTAGATCGAAAATGCTTGAATTCATAAGAAAAGAGTCCTCTCCACGCTCAAATGATTTAGATTGAGAGCTTAAATCAATCGCAAAGAAATCTTTTTGACCATTGACAAACATCTGATCTTGAGTTGAATAGAAACTGAGTTCTGGATATTTTGGGCAAAATCTATGAGTTAAACCGCCATCTACTATGGTTTTTCCTAGACCCGCTGCAAGGAAAACAATTCTATCTTCTGGTTTCATATAGGAAATAGGATAGTAATTATATGAAGTAGCTACCCCGGAAAAACATGGGTAAGATAAATTATTTGGTCGGGTTCGTCCAACTACTTGTTGAATAACAACCGCCATTTTTGATTCTTCTATCGATTGACCAGTTGATTCTGCGTAACTTTTGGCTTGTTCCAAGAAAGAAGAAGCAAAAACCAGCTTAATTGCGTTACAGAGAAGTTCTACACGGGTTTCTAAATCCTGGTTGTTGGGTAGCATATAAGTCTCGAACACACCAGCAAAAGGTTGAAATTGTGAATCCTCCATTAAACTAGAAGATCGCACTGAAAGGGGTCCAGTCAATGTTTTCAATATATGACGAAGATCATCTTCAAGTTTATCGTCTAATTTGGCTTGAGTAAAGCGTTTCTTAATTTCTTTATCTGGAGTGTCAGATAATGCTATATCATGGAGCTCCTCATTCTCATCCATAAAATGGTCCCATTCATCAGTTCCGATAACAATAGTCTTGGGAATTCGAATAGAGACAACCTCGGAAAGTTCATCAGCCAATAAGAATGAATTCAATAAGAATTGAAGAAAAGCAATTCCACGACCTTTACCTCCAAGTGAACCAGGTCTTAGCCTAGTAAATCTGATTGAGGAATGAAATGTATCTTTTGAAAAATCATTAATAACACCTCCAGTCTTTTCCTCTAATATAGAATTTACTGCCGAGAGTAAGAATTTTCGGAGGTCTTCTGCTTGGGTAAACTCTGAAACTTTAACAGGCTTAATTCTTTGAGCAATATCAAACTCCCCACGGTTCATTAACCAACCTGAAAAATGATCATTTGATCCATGGTATATCAAAGATTCTTTGGGAACAGTAGCGATAGCTCTTTCAAGTTCTAAGATGTTTTTCGCTCTACTTACTTCCGTTCCATCGCTCAATCGAAATTTAAAATCACCAAATCCCAGAAAATTTAGCATATACCCTCGAATCCGTTTGAGTAACTTTCTAGAGAATTTGTTAATAAAAAATACGCCCAAACTTTCAGCACGAATCCGATTTTTTTCATTACTTGATTGTAAAGCGACTGGTAAGGTAGGATTATCTTTTTTAATTTGTTTGATAAAGGTTAATCCTGCAGATTCATCTAATACTCCACCACGAGAGAATCTGACATCAGAGATTATACCAATTACAGATTCTCTATATTGATCATAATAATCCATAGCCTCTTCGTATGTCGAAGCCAACAAGATTTTTGGTCTAGTACGCATCTGTAGTAGATGATGATAATCATTTACTCCCTCAGAGATGAGACGATGTGTCTGTTTCATGATCTCACTATAAATTATTGGTAAAAATATAGAATAAAATCGGATGGAATCTTCAATTACAATTATAACACGAACTAACCCGACACGCGTATCATGGTCCACATTCATTTTATCTTCAAGATGTTTAATGATAGCAACGAATACTGTGGAATCACCATTCCATAAGAAGATTTTATCGATACCCTCGCCTGACGTAATATCTGGAAGATATGGAACATCGGCGGGATTATTCAATAACAGAACAACAGGAATATCTTGAATGATTTTAACCTGCGTACCAAAAGAAAATGGGTCTATATCTCCCAATCGTCTCATAGTAATAACTAAATCAAAAGTTTGCTCTTCCAATAGATTTAATGCTTCATTGGCTGTCGCAACTCGTGTCACGTCAGGTAAGGTGCGTAGATTTAGATTATGAAATTCTTCGAAAATTTGATCAGAAAGTCTCCCGTCTTCCTCTAGGATAAAATTATCATAATAGCTTGAAACAAGCAATACTTTATTTATCCGATTAATCATCAGCTCGTGAAAAATCTGATATTTCGGTCTATAATCAAATTTAATTTCATCTATGTTTGAATGAATAGGAGGAGGGATAGGCATCTGAATCTAGTCACGATCTTGGATTTTCACTTTCTTTAAACTTTCCCTACTTTTCGTAAATTATTAGATTACTCTCTCGAATTTTTCAACCTCTAAACCCTCTACCAAGTATCCTAAGCTTGGATGTATAACTTGATATAAAAAGTAAAAAATTGTTTAAACCCTCTTTTTCCTCCCGGAATCAGAACAGGTTTCCACAACTGAAACTTGAAAAACGGTTATTGATTTCAATTCGGTAATTTAGATAATTTCTGAAAGGGAAATCAATAGGTTGGTCATAAGATGTCAAACATTGATGCATTATATGATAAAGTTGTAATTAAAAACCCAGGTGAACGCGAATTTCACCAAAGTGTGAAGGAAGTTCTTGATTCATTGATTCCTGCAATGGACAGGCACCCAGAATTCAAGAAATTTAAAATTCTTGAACGAATCGTTGAACCCGAGAGGCAATTCATGTTCCGTGTTCCTTGGATGGATGATAATGGAGAAATTCATGTTAACCGGGGATTTCGCGTCCAATTTAATAGCGCAATTGGTCCCTATAAAGGAGGATTGCGTTTTCACCCTAGCGTTTATTTAGGAATTATCAAATTCCTTGGCTTTGAGCAAGTGTTTAAAAACTCACTTACTGGTCTTCCAATGGGTGGAGGAAAAGGTGGCTCCGATTTTGATCCTAAAGGAAAGTCGGATAATGAAGTTATGCGCTTTTGTCAATCATTTATGCAAGAACTTTACCGACACATTGGTCCAGATACTGACGTACCAGCTGGAGATATTGGTGTAGGTGGTCGCGAAATCGGTTACCTTTACGGGCAGTATCGGAAAATTAGGAATGAATTTACTGGAGTATTGACAGGTAAAGGACTTGAATGGGGTGGTTCGCTCATTCGACCTGAAGCAACAGGTTACGGGTGTACCTATTTTACACAAGAAATGCTAAAAGCTCGTGGAACAGATTTCAAAGATAAGATTATTACGGTTTCAGGCTCTGGGAATGTCGCTCAGTATACTGTTGAGAAAGTCAATCAATTAGGTGGAAAATGCGTCACCTTATCTGATTCTGCCGGTACTATTTATGATCCCGATGGTATAACGGGTGAAAAGTTTGATTTCTTTATTGAATTGAAGCAGGTTCGTCGAGGTAGAATAAAAGAATATGCCGAAAAATTCAATGTTGACTATTACCCAAACAAACGTCCTTGGGAAGTCAAATGTGATATTGCAATGCCATCCGCTACCCAAAATGAGATTAATGCCTCGGATGCCCAGAAACTAGTTGATAATGGCTGTATCGCCGTAGGAGAAGGTGCAAATATGCCTTCAACATTAGAGGCAATTGATATCTTCTTGGAGGCAGGTGTTTCATTTGGTCCAGCAAAAGCAGCTAACGCTGGTGGAGTTGCTACCTCTGGACTTGAAATGTCCCAAAACAGTCTTCGTTTGGCATGGACTAGAGAAGAAGTAGACCAACGTCTTCATGCGATTATGGTAAATATATTCCAAGCTTCTCGTGATGCAGCAGAGAAATATGGCTCATCAGGAAACCTTGTTGTTGGTGCAAACGTCGCTGGATTCTTAAAAGTCGCCCGTGCTATGATGGCTCAAGGTGTGCTCTAAACAGAGTTAATACAGTAAATAAAATACGGACTTTCCGTATTTTTTACTCTTTTTACTATTACTAATCTAACATTCCTGCAATCTTTCTAGTAGCAATTTTTGTACTTTTTTCACTATTTAGTTCCCCAATCTCCTCCCTCAACTCCAGATGTGTTGGAAAAGGTGGTTCCGAGAGATAATGAAATGATATTATGAACTATCATTTACTCTTTTGATGAAACTAGTATCGAAGGGAAAAGTAATTGGAATTCATTCCCTCTATTAGCGAGAGGGAGAATTTTCAGAGTTCCTCCATAGTGTTGCATGATAACAGAACATAAAGACAATCCTATGTAATGACCCTGATATTCCCAGTTATCAGTAATCTTACTTGAAAGCCGGTAGCTTACTTCTTCTGAAATCGGAGGGGAACAAGAATCTCTGATTACTATACGATAATAAGCCGCAAGTAATCCTCCCTCCATATTAACAGGGGCCTTTTGGAGATTTTCTCTCTCACAAGCAGACTGAATGAATTGCAGGATCTCAACTAACGATGTCTTCAAGTATTGATCACAAAGAAGTAATTTATTCAAACTTGACTCTTCCACTGTAATAAATGACTTTATTTCAGGATACTCATAGAAAATTTCATTTATTACATCTAGAATACTAAAAACAGTTTTAAATTCTTTTTCTGGTGACTGAAGAACATCAAAAATCTTATTTACAGTCTCAATGGTTCTAGAAGATTGATCTGCAATGTTCATAATTTCCTGAATATTCTCAGGATCAGTAATCCCATTATGCTTCATTTCAAGTCTAATATAATCAAGATTATTCACAATTTTTTGTAAATCGTTATTTACAAAGTGAGAGAGCATGGCGTGATAACGTTCTTCTTCTAGTTTAACCTGTGTTAGCAAACGTTCTGTTCTTTTACGATCTGAAACATCACGTACGAATACCAATTCTGCAGGAGCGCCTTGATAGGTCGTTAGCCCTACATTGAACTCTACCTCGAGTTTAGTTCCATCCTTTTTACGTATAAGCGAATCATAGATAGTCGGGACATCCTCTCCCTTCATCCGTCGCTGGTAATAGTCTTCCACTTCTGGTATTACTTCAGAATGGAGAAATGTAATGAAATATTTTCCAAAGAGATCAGGAATTGCATAACCACTAATTTGGGCGAGACTAGGATTAACATAAACAATTTTACTATCCTGAATAATTGCAATACCATCACTAGCTCGTTCTACTAGGTTTCTATATTGTTCTTCTGATTCTTGTAAGGATTGTTCAATAGATTTTTGTATGGTGATGTCTGTAAACACTCCAAAGGAACCAATAATCTTTTCATTATCATCTAGTAGAACAGTCCCTGAAATGCGAGTAATTAACGAGGAACCATCTTTTTTGATCCAAGTCATATCATATGTCGAAGATAGGGATTTTCTTTCCAACCGTGATTTTACTACATCCTCAAAGTTTTTCCATGAATCAGGTGACAGAAAATCGGTGACAAGACGCCCCATTAGCTCCTCCTCAGAGTATCCCAACATTTCCTCCAATGCTTTATTAACAAAAATAGTTCTATCTCTACTATCTGTCACCCACACCCCCTCACCCATTGTAGTAATTAAAGTACGGAATCTCTCTTCGCTTTCCGCTAATTCTTTTCCAATTCGCTTCCTTTCGGAGATATCACGAACAAAAATCAAATCTGCCGGACGACTTTGGTAAGTGATCAGACCAGCATTTAATTCCACTTCAACCCTCTCTCCATTTGAGCGAATAAGTGTAGTTTCATAAATGGAGGGAACTTGTTTACCATTCATCCGATCTTGATACCGTTGCACTACTTCTGCCATTGCATCTGGATGAATATTCTTCTCAAATTTTGTCCCAATGACCGCATCAACTGGTTGGCCTGACATTTCGGCAAGTGAAGTGTTGATAAATTTTACAATACCATCCTGAATTATTGCAATTCCATCAGTAGCTCGTTCTACTAAAGTACGGTATTTTTCTTCAGATTCAATGAGAGCCTGATTAGCTTCAATAATATTTGTGATATCACTTGCGAACACAGCAACTCTAACAACTTCATTTTGATTATTTAGAATTGGGTGAATCCAATTCTCATAAATAATTCCTTCTCGGCTGTCACTAAATCGAATGGGAACTTTCTTGATGATTGCTTCGGTAATAAATTTCTCACGATTTTCACGTACACCTCTAGGAAAATGATCGAAAATATTTGTACCGATCATTTCATTCACAGTTTTCCCAAGACGTATAGCAGCAACTTCATTCAGTGTAATGATTTCGCCATTTTTTTTCAAAAGTAAGGAAGATTCAGGAGAAACATTTAACAGCGAATCAATGTCGGTTATAGCCTGATCATATGATATAAAACTATTTTCTTGACTAGAGGAAGATAATTCCTTGCGAATAGCCTGTTTAACATCCTCGGGGACATCTTCTCGGGATAATATCGATTCCCATTTCATGATATTCACTTATCAAAGGCATCAAATTTTGTTATACTCTTGAGGTAACGATGTTGTTATTTATATCAATCTATATCTATTCATTGAGTCTTATCGTTCCCCAAAAAAGCAGAATATGGTAGAAATCGCTTGGATATCATAAAATTCGTAATTTTTGATTTAGATGATACTTTAGTCCATTCAGGAATTGATTATGCTACAATTCGAGCAAAAATTTATGATTATTTTCCTGCAAATACCCAGGTTTCAAATCTACATAAAACCCCAATCCTAACTCTTGCCTCTCAACTAAAAGAGATTGATAAATCCCTCTATATTCAAGCCAAACAACTAATTGAGAAGCATGAGATAGATTCAGTTGAGAGAGCTACAGTTATAGATGGTGCAGATACATTACCCAGTTTCTTAGAGCAGGAAAAGTTATTCAGTGCAATTTATACCAATAATACATTAACTACAATTAAACTATATTTTCAGAAACTTGAATTCAAATTCTTAACATATTTTGATTTTCTAACTAGAGAGGGAGTTAAGCATCCCAAACCAAATCCCGAAGGGATTTTATTGTTGTTAGAGAAATTCAACGTCCCAAAAAAGAACACAATCTACATTGGAGACTCATTCATTGATGCAGGTGCAGCACAGAACGCTGGGATTAGATTTATTCTATTTGATTCCCGGCACCTAGATTTAGACGCTTATGGAATCAGACCATTTGCGATATTACGAAACTGGGCAGAATTACCAACGTTGTTACCTTGAGATGAATATTCAGAATAAAAATTTGACTAGCCAATCCCAAGTATTAATATATGTAGAATTTTTAGCTTGATTTGAAGAAATAAAGTACCAAATTTTGGTGAAGATTATGCGTAAATTTGCCTTTCAAGAATTAGCATATGCTATTGTAGTTGCGAGTAGCTACGGACTGTTGTTAGGCTTGCTTTATAACACATCTTCAGATTACTGGATTTTTTTTGTTTGGATACTTGTTATTACCTTACATTTTGCTGGTATCATATTGATTGAATATCTCGAAATTAACAAACGTGAGAAGAAGAAAATCGATAAAAATCAGTAAAAAAATCATCTTCTCCCTATTGGTACCTATTTCTAGTTACCTTAATAACCTAAGGGAATTTAAGATAGTCAATAGTGTGACTCCAACGTCGCCAAATACTGCCACCCACATTGATGCGAGACCAAATGTCCCCAAAGCAATGAAAATCGCTTTGATTCCTAGTGCTAGTGCTATATTTTGTTTAGCTATCTTATTTGTGTTTTCTGCAATATCTATAGCATCATTCAATCGATCAGGATTATCATCCATAATGACTAAATCAGCTGCTTCAATAGAGGCATCTGAACCAATAGCTCCCATAGCAACACCTACATCTGCCCGCGCAATGACTGGAGCATCATTCATTCCATCACCAATAAATATAACAGTTCCTCCATCGAGAGTCTTGTGGAGGTGTTCTTCAAGAATTTCTAGCTTATTGAGAGGCATCAAGCTAGCATAAATGTTTTCTTGCTCAATACCTAATTCTCCTCCAACCCGCTCCGCAATATTCTTGGTATCTCCTGTAAGTAAGCCTATGTAGGTAATTTTTTTATCTTTTAAGTTCTTTATTGCATCTACAGAGCTCGGTTTAATCTTATCATCGATGATAATATAGCCTATATAGACGTCATTCAGCACGACATATACAGCTGTTTCATCAGTGATACACGCAGAATGAGGACAATCGATTTCATGTACCATCTTATCGTTTCCCACAACGATTGAATCTCCTGCTTTTGTTTTCATTTTGATACCGAGTGCTGGGAATTCTTCATACTCCTCAACTTGAGAAATATCTACAGGTTTACCGTAAGCTTCAAGAATCGATTTCGCAATAGGGTGATTAGAATGAGCTTCTGCTAAAGCAGCATTGAAAATAACTTCTTGTGGGGTATAGTTTTCGCTAGGTACAACCATAACAACTTTAAATTTGCCAACAGTCAAAGTCCCTGTTTTATCAAATAGAACTGTTGAAACATCGTTCAATGAATCGATTACATTTGCTCCTTTTAGTAACACCCCATTTCTTGAACTTTTTCCGATGCCTGCAAAATAAACAAGTGGTATAGAGACTACCAGTGCACAGGGACAGGAAATAACAAGTACAACAAGAGCACGATAGGTCCATATCTCCATTGGCTCAACTAAAAGTATGGTAGGAATCGTTGCAATCATAATTGCCAGGATAAGTACAAAAGGAGTGTAGTACCGAGCAAACCGTGTAATAAATACTTCTTTTTCCGATTTATTTTGAGTAGCGTTCTCTACAACATTGAGTATACGGCTGACCGTAGATTCAGAAGAAACCACTGTTGCCTTTACTTTGATACTTGCACTAGAAACTGCACCTGAAAAAACCGTCTCTCCTTCTACAATAGAAACTGGACGTGATTCTCCAGTTAAAGCTGATAAATCTAGATTAGCAGTGGGTGAAACCAGTATTCCATCTATAGGAACACGTTCTCCTGGTTTCACAAGAATTAGATCACCAGGCTTAATGTCCTCAACAGGTATTGTTGAAATTTCTTCCTTAATAACTAAATGCGCAACATCTGGTCTGATATCTAATAATTCGCTTATAGATTTTCGAGATTTGTTAACAGCTCTAGATTGTAGAAACTCACCAATAGAATAGAAAACCATGACGGCTGCTGCCTCTGGAATTTCATCAATGATGATTGCACCTAATGTGGCAATAGACATCAAGAAATATTCGTTCGCAATATCCAATGTGCGCAATCTAAATAGTGCTTTTCTTAATACAGGGAATCCTGATACGATGTAAGCACCAAATAAGGCAATATATCCACCCGTAATGACTAAAGGAGGGAGAGAAGATGAGGTTAAAAGTACACCAATGATTAGTAAGGTAACAGATATACCAATCCGGATGAGCAATTGAGTTTCTTGGTTTTTTGGCCCTGTGACTTCTGTAACATCTTTCTCTAGTACGGCTATTGTTCCTGGTTCTATTCTTGATATTATCGAATTAATATTAGAAAGATCATTCGATCTAATATGCAAACGTCGTGTTGCAAAATTTAATTTGGCTGCTGAATAGCCATGTTGTTTCAGTGTCGATTCGATTTTAAGGGCACAATCAGCACAGGATAAACCTTGAAGTATAAAGGCGTGTTTTTCTTGCGCCATGATATCACTTTCCTAACTAACTTCTTCTTCCTTCATGTGAGCTAGTGTTTGTGCCAGAATAGGATGAAGATGTTCTTTTTCAAGTGTGTAAAAGATTTGTTTTCCATCACGTCTAGTTTTAACTAATCTGTGTTGTCTTAAATACCTTAACTGATGAGAAATGTTAGATTGTTTAGCATTTAAGGTTGTACTAATGTCACACACACATAGCTCAACTTCAGATAATGCAAGAAGGATTTTAATACGTGTTTCGCCTGCTAATAGTTTAAAAAATCCTGCTAATTGAGAGGGATTACTATCTTCAAGTGTTTTTCGCGCATGTGCAACATTATCAGGATGAATTACAAATTCTTCGCAATCGTTTGACATTTGAAGCCGTACCTCGATATATATATCTGTACATTTGAAATTATGCTCATTGGATTCATATGAACAATCGTTCATATGTTTTTGCATTTGTTTTCGTACGATTATATGAATCTTTAATCATATTTTTGGTTTCTCAAGTACTAATGAAGTTCAAGTTTATTTAACAAAAATAAACGTGTCCTATGTAGATGATGTGAAATAAAAGATAAATTGACTACTCTACGATTTTCGGGGATTATGTATTAAAATCATAAAATAAATTGTCAATAGTGAAATTGCTACTTTCGCTAGGTGAAAGAATATGTCAAAATTAATCCTCTCTGAAGCAACGAAAATCATTGATATAATCGATGAGTATCCATTTCTAACTGACGTTTTGGTAGAATTAGATCCAATATTACGTCGTTTTAAGAATCCAATATTACGTAAAACTGTTGGAAGACGAGCTACTTTAACAGATGTTTCAGATATGATCAATAAAGATCTAGAAGAAGTAATCTCATTTTTTTCAACTAAGATCGAAGCTTCTACTAATATTCAAATTGAGCAAAAAGTAGGAACAGAGGGGAAAAGTGGATGGGAAGATGAACACACCCGAAAACGGGAGATGTTAAAGGCATTAGTTCTGGAATTACATGCTGGAGGAGAATTACCAGCATTAAAATCACGATTTAAGGAAATACTAGGTGATGTCGATGCAACAGACATTGCATCCATGGAACAAGAACTAATTGATTCGGGTGAACTAACTGTTGATCAAATAACTCTTTTATGTGATTTACACGTGGGTATCTTTGAGGATTCGTTAGCAGAACATCAGAAACCCCAAACTGTACCAGGACATCCTATTCATACATATATGGCGGAAAATTCATTCGCTAGAGATCTAATTTCTCATCTTAAAGAAAATCCTTCTCCAGCATTAATTAACGAACTAGCCAAAATTGAGATTCATTATACCCGTCTGGAAAATCAACTTTTCCCTATGTTAGAAAAAAAGGATTTTGCTGGCCCCTCACAAGTGATGTGGGCAAAGCATGATGAAACAAGGCAATTACTTAGACAAGGGGAAAAGGTGGATATAGAGGAGTTAAGCAACCAAATTGAGGATATGATTTTCAAGGAAGAGACAATTTTATTTCCGACAAGTCTTGAATTATTGACCACTTTAGACTGGCAAACAGTTAAACATGGTGAAGAGGAAATTGGATTCGCTTGGGTAACACCAGGTGATGAATGGAAACCTCTATCTCCCGAAATTATACATCAAACATCTTCAGATGAACAAGAAACAGATAATCTAAACCTAAATACTGGTAAATTAACTTTAAACCAAATTGATTTGATGTTAACCCACCTTCCGATTGAAATCTCTTTCATAAATCCTCAAGACGAGGTTCTTTACTATTCGGGAACGAAAGAACGAATATTCCCACGTAGTCCTGGAGTAATAGGAAGAAAAGTACAAAAATGCCATCCACCAAGAAGTGTAGACAAAGTAGAACAGATAATAGAAGCTTTTCGGTCAGGACGTAAAGACCTCGCAGAATTCTGGATTACAATGGAGGGCAAATTTCTACATATTCGGTACTTTGCTGTTCGGAATGATAAAGGAGAATATCAAGGGACGCTTGAAGTTATGCAAGATGTAACATCAATACGTGCTTTAAAAGGAGAAAGAAGATTAGTAAATTGGAATGATTAAGGAGAGGAAAATGAGAATGTCGAATCATCGAAAGCTCGGATTCACAATAAGTTACGACTTCCTCCCACCAAACCAAACGCATGACTTGCTTGAAATTCTTGATAATTCCTCTTTTACTCACATTTTTGTTCCAGAAGTCTGGGGATTTGATGCCTTCCTACAATGTTCACGTATGGCCAGTCATACAGAAAACCTAATTTTTGGGACTGGAATCGTCAATATGTATTCTCGCTCACCAGCAAGCATGGCTCAAGCAGCAGCGAGTATTGATGAACAAACCGATGGTCGATTTATCCTTGGTGTAGGTTTAAGTGGGCCCAAAGTGATTCAGAACTGGCATGGATTAGATTATTATCATGGTTCATCTATGCAACGTACTCGAGAATATTTGGAAATACTTCATCTAATATTTTCTGGCAACACGGTTAATTATGATTCAGGATCCATTTTCAAGCTTAAAAATTTCAAACTAAGGAGCTTTGAAGCTCCTGTCAATGTCCCTGTCTACCTTGCAGCATTTGGTGCGAATAATGTCCAACTGGCAGGTGAATTAGCAGATGGCTGGCTTCCAATTTGGACTTCATTTCCAGAACTGCCAAGTTTAAAAAAGAATTTTGAGAAAGGAGTACAAAAGAGTGTAACTGGTAATCAAAAAGAAAAGGATATTGCCCCATTCATCGTTACGTGTGCTTCTGAAAATCCTAAAGCAAAATATTATGGCCAAAAACAATTGTCATTTTATATTGGAGGAATGGGTACATACTATGCTCGTGTAGCGAAGCAATATGGCTTCACAGAAGAAGTAGATAAAATTAAACAAGCATGGAAAGTTGGGGATAGAGAACTGGCATTAAAGAATGTAACTGATGAGATGCTAGATCGGCTTGCAGCTGTAGGTTCCCCAGATAAAGTCTTAGCTCGTTATGAATCGTTGAGAAAGAGAGGGGTCAAAAATCCAGTTGTGTGGTTACCTGTAGGGTGTCCTCCTGAATTAGCCCTGGATACGATAGCCACTTTTCAAGATAGCTAGAAGGGAAGAGGTTGCAAATTTTCATCAACTGAAGTATCTAATTCATCAAAGTAATATAGATAATCCCCTTCGACTCCAGGTTTATTTAACGCTTTGAAACAATAATTTAATTGTCCGCGATGATAAACTGTATGTAGAATATATTGTAAATAAAAATCATTTTTCATCATACAGAATGATTCACCATCGTTCCGTGGTACTGCCACCGTACCTTCCAAATTATTCTGTATTTCAAATACTAATTGCTGATCTAAATTCCGCCATAATTCAATAAGCTCCTCTTGAGAGAGTTTATCAACTGCTTGGACAAAACCTCCTTCTATTGAAAGATCAAAAAACTTTATTTCCAATTTTACCAAAGAAAAGCATCGTAATAAAGCTGAACAGATATGAACAACCTTACTCTTTGTTGAACCAAGGATAGGGCCTAAATTTTGTTGGAATTCATGTTCAGACAAATCTTGTAGTATTGTTCTTGATTTATCTCCGACCCAACGATGGTAATTTGCTAAATTTTTCATAACCATAGAATTACACCCAAAAAAAGGTTGAAACAAATACATCTTCAATTCATTGATGGAATATTTAACCCCGCTGTTCCTGAAATAGTAGTAGTCCATTTAGCAATGAATTATTTAAACTTCAATGGTTTGCCTGAGATTAGATGATTTTAAATCCTTAATCTAGGTCACTAGAAGATCATAGATAATCAAAAAAAATCGGTTATCAGTACTTTATATTACCACGCTCATTGAAATTCGTTGAGAAAAGCAATAATTCATCAAATCTAGGGAATGTAATCCATGAAAATGAAAGAAGCTGGAATCACATATAAGAAAATTGAAAAAACACTGGTTGCTAGTATTAGAAAAGGTGTAAAGAATCCAGATGATATTAAAAACACCGTAGACTACTTATACAGCATTCTACCAAAGGAAATATTAGCTGGTCCTGCTTATGGACGTATTAATTGGATAACCTCCCTTCCTGAAAATCAAGGTACGGATATGGAAATTGGCTTCCCAATCACTTCAGAGTTCACACAGGGAGACATAAAAACCCAACTTGTTCCTACGAGGGAAGTCCTTTCAATTACTCATAGAGGGTCACTAGATCAGAAAAATAAGACCTCCAAAGAACTTTGGGGGTACGTCAAATCAAAAGGATATATTTCCGACGAATTTATGGTTGAGATCTACCATGATTCGAATAATCCACTTGGAAGGGAAATAGAAATCCAGTTTGTTATTCATAACTGGCAAAACTTGTTTAAACAGCATAGTCAACGAGTATTGGGATCAGATATTGCTTCAACAATAACACCTGAGCCATTAGCGGTTGAGGCATCCCTTGAATCTCGTCTCGAATGGGCAAAAAAAGCAATAATCAAGGTGAATTGTCATGCAGATGATGCAGCAAAATACGACATTCTATCTAGTTGCGCGCATGTATTCCCTTCTAAGCCAATTGAGAAGATGAAAGCTACGTATGAGAAAGCTAAAGAAACAATGACATCTTTGGAATCTATTGATCAAGTTTTAAAGATGATGAGTGTTGATAGAGCTTGGGGAAAACCACCTGCACGTGAAGGAAATGTGCTTATTGCGACCAAGAACCCAGCAAACCAAGAAGCTTATGATAAAGCTTCAACCAAAGCTGAAAGACGACAAGCAGCGTGTTTTTGTCCCGTGATACGCAGTAACCTTGATGATCCCAGCATTCCTCAGGAATATTGTCTCTGTAGTGCAGGGTGGTTTCGACGACAATGGGAAGGAGCATTATCACAACCAGTAAAGGTTGATGTTTTGAAATCTGTACTAAAAGGCGATGATTTCTGTCAGTTCGCTATTCATATCCCAGAAAACCTCGGATTGACAGGTGATGGATTATCATGAATCTATCTCCAATAGGGTATGTTAAATCACCAGTAGCAGAAGGTGTAGATCAAAATTGGGGGAATATTATTTCTGAAATCCATTTAGACAAAGAACTAAGGCCAGGTTTAAAAGGATTAGAAGCATTTTCTCATGTGATTATTGTTTTCTTTATGCATAAAGGAAATATGAATTTAGAAACACATTTAGTACGTAGACCACAAGAACGACAAGATATGCCAGAACTGGGGATCTTTGCACAGCGAGCTAAACATCGACCAAATCCCATTGGGATCACAACAGTTCCTATAGTGTCAATTCAAGAAGGAATTCTTACAGTAAAGGGATTGGATGCAATCAATAATACACCTATTTTGGATATCAAACCTTATTTTCCTATATTCGATAAAGTAAATGGAACAACACCAGAATGGGTAGAAGAGTTAATGAGTGGATATTTCTGACTCAATACCATCTAATATTGATTCAGTGATGGTCTCCTATCCAAGATATTAAATAGGGGATTTCTTCTTTCGAACGCGGAGAATTGACTATGAATCAGCTTTTAATTCCACAAGAATCTGCAATTGAATTATGTCAAGAGGTCCTTCGTAAACAAGGTCAAAGTCGCATTCGGTTTTTAAAATTTAATTTCTGGCAATGTTGGGGATGTCAGCGATTTGGTAATAAAGATGGATCTTATAGTAATATCTGTGCCTTAAATACTGATGATAATCGTGGTTGTCGAATGGTAAACAAGTTATACGATGAGAAAATCGCTTCTGATTAACAGACATAGAAAAAATTTGGAGAAGATTAATTTTTTTCCTTATTTCTTTTATCGCTAATCTCATCCATTATTTCTGGGGTTACTTCAGTAATTCCTCTTTTTTGGCTTCCTCCACAATTTCTGTCATATAAATACTCTCTCTTAGAGATGAATACTTCATAATTACACCTGAATAGAGAAAAGGTTCTTTATTTGGGTAAAATACAAAAAAAATTAACATTAGGGGAAATTCATCTGTCCTGCAGGTATACTGACGTCAAGGAAGTTTTCAGGTGGAACCAATGTACAGCTATACTTGTCGTTGAATACACAATAGGGAAGATATGCCATATTAAAATCAATTTTGAACAAGTCCCCCTCTAGTGGCTCCAATTCAAGATATCGTCCTCCTCCGTATGATTCTTTCCCAGAAGTTTTGTCTTTGAATGGAACAAATAAATAATCCTCATCAGGATGTTTATAAACAGTTAACCGATTTTTTACATTCTCGTGGTTAAATTCAAAATACCCGTAACGAAGGTACCTTCGTTCATCGCCTTTGGTCGCTAGAATTATAATTTCCTCGGGATTTTCATATTTTTGAAGTTTAAGACTAAAATTTAAACTTTCCTTAATGGAAAAGTAAGATAAACCAGAAAATGATTGTTTTTGCTCCATAAGCAGTGGACTTTCCACAGAATTTTTGAAAAAATCATTCAATTCCTCTCTAATTTGTGTAATATTCTTTACGTACGAACTATTTGTCATGAAACTCACGAAGAGAGTGTATTTATTATAGGTGGGAAAGAAAAAAAATTCGTTAAAGAGATTACTATACAACAACCAACAGAATCCAAGTGATATCCTGGTACCCATAACGCGAAAGAGATTTTTGGATTGAAAAGGCTTAATAAGACAAAAACCCTGCAAATAGACAAAATTCCAATAGAAGAAAGGAAGTGATTCTATTTCGATTTAGAAATTTCCCTACATTTTTGTTAATAACTGTTATTCTTACATTTTCAGGATGTATAGATCCTATAGAGGAATCTGAAAAAGAAGAAAATCCTGAAGAGGATATTTTTGATTATTATTTTAATACACCTACCTGGGATGCGACTTATATCAATGAAAGTATTATGGATCAATTTACAGCAGGCCTTATAGCTTATAATACTCCAAAATTTAATGTCACAAGTGATAATCCAGCAGATTCTACAGAACCACCAATATATTGGCGTCTAGGAAGTCTCAGTACGTATGAATATTCGGATAAAGCCCCTTATACGAGCAGTTGGGCACTTGGCAACTTATCTAACCGAATACTTCCCCCTATGTTACATAACCTTCCTTCCAGCACACCAGTGACAAGATTTCAGGTTGAACTTCCCATAAATTATAGCAGATCAACCTTAGCGACCGTTCATCCAAATTTCATTAATTTTTTGCCTGTACCTTGGAGTGGACAATATGGATCATATGTGAGTTCAGACACAATTGAACTATACGACGAAAATGGACAAAAAATATCACCACTGTCACAAAAAGTAGCAGAATCATATCCATCAATATTAAAAGACGATCTAGTTGGAATTACTACTCAATTAATGCTGGAAAATTCCACATTCGGACTAGGAACATTGAAATATTTGGTAGACTATCAAACACCGAATATCCCAAAAGCTGCAACATATTCATTAACTCGAACCGAAGCAGATTACCTTAAATGTGGATTAGATGTCGACACTTGGACCGCACTCAAATCTATCTACTTACAGCTTCCAGAGAGTCTACCACCAGGCTATTCCACATACCAAGATTGGGCACCAACCGTAACAGCGAGTGCTATAACATGGAATGAAACAGATCGATCGGTATTTGGTCAAACGTTTGCCAACTTGATGGAACTAGGAAATATGAGCCATTATACTTTTGATACGGAGATGTGGATGGGAAACCAATTGTACCAATCAATGCCTCATCCAGAGGAATATGAGGATTATAATGAATGGTTTATGCAACGTGGAAGTGGTGTCTCAATTCATTTTGCTTCAGCTCTCACCACAATTAATAGACTGCAAAATATTCCCTCTCGAGTAGTAATCGGTTATTTGGCTGGTAATAATTCCTATGTTTATGCGGGAAAACGCGCTTTCACCTCATTGTTTTTGCACGCATGGACAGAAGTACTAGTACCTATAGATCCGCTTCCTGAAATGATAGGTGATGAGTATGTTGAGTGGATTAGTTTCGATCCATTACTTCCTGCTTTATCAGAAGAGTATGGGAATGAATATCCATCAGATGTCGTAACACCCATATCGGGAGAAAAACATCTCTTCATTCGTCCAGACTATAATCTAGAGGAAAATGGTTTACTCCAAGCGTATGCTGACCATCTTGTGGCTCAAGCTGAAGGTGATTGGGTGTTTGAGAGATGTATAGTGAATAATAGTCAATTTCAAAATGGAACGAACCTTCAACATGGAGATTCCATCTATATCTCTTCACGCTTAATTGGAGTACCTTCACTTAGGAATTGGCTCCCAACTCAATCGGTGAATGTTTCCTTTTATCTCGGGGGTAAATATGATAATCACACCTTTTGGATAGAAGATGGAGGGATATTTATTGGTAGTGTACTCACAGATGGATATGGAATTGCAACCATGTTTTTTGAGATAGACATCACCTTTACTGGAGTTCGAGAAATAAGGTTCTGGACTGTAGTAACATTCAATAAAGACAGCCCTAATGAATTTACACATAGGGCAATGTCATTCTGGTTTGTGATACATATTTGAATCAATAATCATTCAAAAAAACTGTGAAAAAAATGTCAAACCTAGAAATCCCATTCAATATTGGGTTCAAAATAGGAGAACTAAAACGTCAGGCAGAAATCGTGGATAGATATGCTAAGAATCCCTCAAAGCAAAGGCCACGCTTAGAAGTGATTCATGTGTTTGACAGCTTACGATATATTCTGCACGAACTGGAACTCCTGAAAATTTCAAAGGCTGTTCTTGTTGAAATACGTGAATACTTGGATGATCTGAGTGGAGGGAAATATTCTGCAGCTATGGAAGAACTAACAGAGAAATCTGATGAAATGTTTCTCGCTCGTATCAAAAAATCCTTATATAATAGAATTAAATCCATGAACCGGGATATGAAGCAGGAAGAGGCAAAAAAGTTAACGCTCAAACTCTCTCTTTGGCGAGATCGAATTAGTAACGATTTTACAAGATTATGAAGGTAAATGGAAACAGTCTATTCAAGGATATTAATGGAATTCTCTTCATTCCCCCTTGTCAAAAAATGGTTCACAATCACCACGCCATACCCGAAAAGCTTCAGGAATACGTGTAATGTGTCCTGGGTCGATATTTTCAGGTAAATTTTTCTCCTTAAACCATTGTCGACTAACTGATTCACGATGATGGATGGGAGGTTCGATTTCTATCTCATCCAATGGTTTACACAGGAAAACCAACTGATATAACTGAAGAGGATAGGTTGTACCACAAAAACGGGAATCAAATATACCTACAAAGGCGGTTGTTTTACATTTAATACCCGTTTCCTCAAATACTTCCCGTAAAACTCCTTCACTAGGGGTTTCTCCCACTTCTAACAAACCTCCTGGCATAGCCCATAGATGATTATCAGCTCGTTGAATAAGAAAAATCCTCCCTTCATTATCAATAATTGCTGCATCTCCAGTTACAATGGGACTAGGACGAGAGAAGAGAGCTTCTTGGAGAGGAACTAATTCATCTATAGACCAATTAGTAGCAACAGTCAGCATTTCCATCACAACCTTCTGAATCTTGGTATAACGTTCCTTATCATAAATATTAGTTGAATGATATAATCCTTGGGCAGTAAGTTCACGTAAAAGATCAGCCCATGAGGCAATCTGTTTAGCTGGTGACACCATTACATTAGTACATCCAGATAATGTTGATATTAATTACTCAAAACGAGTAAATCTTGATTTCAAGAAGTTATTCTCCTGATGAACTGCCACAAATAAGAATGTGGAGAATTATACTTCCATACTATTCGATAAAAGCATAAAAAACAATTGAGTAAAATAAAAATGAGGAGGAAGGGGAAGACCAAAATTCCAGGATCTTTTGTTAAATCTAATGTGATTTGGAAAGGGGAATCATCTTGGATATTGTAGTAGATAACAGTTCTTTCACCTTGAAGGAGAAAAGATAGAATTGTTAATACAGTAAAAAGATCAAGGTACATTATTGGAGTAAATGACTGATTATTTGCAATCAAGCCAGTAAAAACACTTGTTATTGCCAGAAAGTAACCAAAAACCAGAATACTTGAGTAAATTCGATTAGTGAATAATGAAGAGAATGATAAGATCACGAGGCCTAGACAGATTAAAACAATTTCTGAGAACAAAATTACTCCAATCAGTGCAGGTATAGCTGAGATAATATCCACTCCTTCAATCCCGATAATAAGTAACCCCCATTCAATAATTGTGGGGATTACTAGCAGTAGATTACCAAAGAGAAAAAGAGACCCAAATTTTCCTAATAAATAGACGTTTCGGGTGACTTTCGAATCATAAATATCATCCATAAGGTTCTTTCGATCATCGGAAATTAAACCTGCTCCCATTAAAATCATCCCGATAAGAAAGAGGATGGAGTAGCCTGTATCAAAAGTGGGATCAGTATCATCAGGAGAAGTGATTAGAACTTGGAATCTAACAAAATTCCGAATAGTCCCCCATAGATGAGTTTCCAAAACAGAATTAGGATCTGACATTTGCCCTGAAAAGAATGGTCCAAAGAATATCATCATATTAGATAAAAGATATAGAAAAAATATTAGCGAGACTATGACTTTCAAAGCTCGTGACCGATTCCATTGATAACGAAAGTTAAACCAAGAAATGACCCAAATTCGACTTATTGTACCCTGTCTAACTCCCTGAAATGGTTTTAATTCGAATTTTCTGACATAAGGTTCATCCAGAGTTTACCCACACCTAAGAATTATACATTTTGACCAGATTCGATAGTTCGGCCTCTTATAAAGCGAATGATAGAGTGAAGTGTTTTATGTCTAGGAGCATTGAATTAAGAAATAAATGGTTTAAATGCACTTAAATTGGTATACAGACAGATAGACTAGGAAACATCGGGATTAACTGCAAGAATATGGTTATTTTCCCCCATGACGAACTAGAAGATTGTTATTAGTTCGTGTTCTAAAATATGGTTTTAAATCTGTATTAGGCTAGGATGTGTCATAAACCATCAAAGTGTTGATACCATGAAGAAGCAAAAGTATTCGGTGAATAAATTACTCAGCATCATTTTATTCTTGATAATTATCAGTGTAATATTTCAAATACGTGTGGAAACTAATCTGGCTTATTCTGACTCTAGTAGAAAGGACGATTTAAAGCCTCTTTATGTGCGGATAACAGAAATTGAATGGAACCTTTCAACGCTCTATCAAGAATATGATACACTGAATATTACGTTAAATCTAACCATAGTAGCTTTTCAAATCAAAATCGAAATTTGGAATCCGAATACCAACGTACTATCATTAGAGTTTCCTGATTCGGATGAATTTTCACCCATACTTCAGGAGGACTTAGAAGAAAGCAATTTGAATCTGACACCTTTCTGGGGGAGTTTAACTGTAATTACTCCTCGTAATTATACTCCTGGTATTACCACGAAATTCTCGGAATATCCATTCAGTATAGAGAAACCTAATCTTACACGATTACCAAATGGTTTGTATTCTATTAGTGTAAAACCTCCAGTAAGTTCTAGTACCGATATTCTTACGTATGGGTTAAACCTAACTGTTACAGATACTGATTATTCCATTGAATATGACGAATTTCCTTACGAAACAACTGATGCTACTTTATCATATGTAGTCTCTCAGTGTAATTGCGAGGATTACTCAGGTTGGGAGGATGGAGATGTTAGTGTAACTACTGAAAATCAATCAGTTAAATTTCAACAGATTTTGATTTCTTGGTGCAATTTTGATAAGACTAATCTTCAAATTAATCTCTTTCAAGCTGGCGATATACTCATTATTCAAGAAGTTTACAATTTCTCTATTATTACTGACTGTTTATGCGCCTATCAGATATCAGGACAGATCACTAATATCGAAACAGGAAATTATTCCTTAATCATTCAATATGAGACTGGGATCCAGGCACCCCAACCAAGGTTTACATCCATTATTCCTGTGCTAATTTCTGATATCAGTTCCGTGACTGAATATGGTATCGTTGTAGGTTTAGAAGCATTAACTCTTTTTCTAGGATTATTTTTTAGTACACATTTCCTGAAAAAACAGAGGAGCTGAAAACAATCTTCGGGAGCATATCTTTCCCAAAGAATTCCTTCTTCTTTAGTGAGAACTCTTTTTAATTTTTGGAAATATCTAGGTAGAAAAATTCTGGTTGAAAACTTTATATAATCCCTCTTTTCAACGAAATTACCTTTTTTTTAAAAAAATGAAGACAGAAGGGAATTAGAATGAAAATAATACGATATATACCAATTATTGCAATACTCATTGTCTCTGTATCAGCTTTTTTCGCAGGGTTTATGCAAAATGATTACTCTGTAGAGGCAGATAGTCTCCGAAAACAACGTGATGATCTCCAGTATCAGATTTCAAGAATGGAAGCTAAAGCAAATTCCATTTATATCCACGATATTCAAAATAATGATCTAGGAATAACCTATCTATTTGATGCAATCATGTTAGATAATCAACTTTCCATCGTTAATGACACACTCTTACCTGAACAGAGGGATGAATATTTAACCCAAATAGCGTGGAACTTAAGGTGGTATAGTTTTACACAGACTACTCTTGAAGAAGTAAAAATGTTCTTTCACTTCCAGAATACTACTAGTGATTATATTATCGCATCTAAAGAAATAGATGGATATGAATACAATATTTCCAAGAATTTATTTGATTCTATTCAACCAGCTAAAAATACTTCTGCATTCGATTTTTATGGTGATTATTATTCCTATGATTCAATCATCCTAATTGGACATGCTCCTAAGTTTATCGTTCAGTGGGCAGACACTGGTGATAGCCGGTGGATACTTAGAATTCCGATTGATAATCTACAAGCTGAAGTAAACAGTTTATCAGGACAAATTACTGACTATGAGAAACAGAGTGAGAGTATTGGTTTATGGGTATCCTTGACAACCGTTGCTGCAATCTTATCAGCTGCAATGGCAAACCGTGTGAATGAAAAGAAAACTGACCATGATTTGTCAGTTATTCGAGCAGATATAACTGATCAAAAAACGAGAATTGTACCAGAAACGGATCTGATTTCAATTCCTATACTTCTATTGGCAGCTCTTCTATCTAGTTTAGGTGTCCTGATCCCAATACTACTCTGAGATTAGCAACGGGTAATCACTGGTTGGGAGGATTTCTTTTTTCCTTCATTCAAGAATTAGACAATTGTTCCCACTGTGAAATATCCCCTCGAATCTCTTTTAAATAAAACTAAGGGTTGATACAAAGAACAAGATGGGTTAAAATGGAGCTTAGAAAGAAATATCAGACAACGATCGACTGGTTACTAGAAGGAGATCCATCAATTCGATGGCAAACATTGCGAGATTTATGTGAATCCCCACAGAAAGAAATTAAGAAAGAACGATTAAAGATAGAATCTGAAGGGTGGGGAAAACAATTACTAGATCATCAAGATGATGCTGGAACATGGGATCAGGGATTATATAATCCAAAATGGACTTCAACCACATATACATTACTTCTATTACGAAGACTAGGAATTAATCCTCAGAATGTAAAATGTAAACGTGGGGCGCAAATACTTCTGGATAATGGTCTTATGAGTGACGGAGGGATAAATTACTCCCGGACAAAAATCACTCACAGTGAAACCTGTATTACTGGCCTTGTTTTTGGGATCCTTTCGTATTTTCAGATTACAGATAAACGAATGGATACAATTTTCGATTATTTGGTAAAGAATCAAATGGAAGATGGAGGTTGGAACTGTCGTTATCCCCTGAAAGGGGCTACTCACGCGTCTTTTCATACAACTCTTATGGTCTTGGAAGCACTTTATGAGTATCAGAACTCCTTTTCACAAAAAATCTCCGAAATAGAAAAGATGCAAACACGTGCACATGAATTTTTGTTGCAACATGAACTTTACAAGTCACATCGAACGAGAAAGACAGTTAGTGCAAAAATGACAATGCTCTCCTTTCCGCCCCGCTGGTATTATACAGTAATTGCTGCGCTCGACTACTTCCAGAAGATTACACATGAAAGAGATAAACGTTTCACTGATGCAATTAAATTAATAACCAAAAGAGAAAAAGATGCGAAGTGGCCTCTTCAGGCACCAATTAGAGGCAAAATTTGGTTTACAATGGAGTCCTCTCGGCAAGCAAGTCGATGGAATACATTAAGAGCTCTTCGAATATTACAATGGTGGGTTAAACAAGTTTAATAATAATATTCAGAATAAATTATCTGGGATTAAATCTATGGATTCGATTGATACGGGTATTATTGTTGATCAGATTAGAAACGCAAGGATAACTTATCAAGAAATGGCCAATAAATATGGTATTTCAGGGAATGCGATAAGGAATCGGGTTAAAAAACTATTCGCAACTGGAGTTTTCACGGAATATTATGTTGCCCTATCGAATGCAATGATTGATTCTGAGTCTTTTGTTTGTTTAATTGATACTGATTGTACAGAAGACATTGATGCGTTCGCAGATAACCTTGGTAGTGATGAGAGAATTAACGCTGTTGGACCCTCATCAAGAGGACACTACTTTGTGTTAGGGATTTACCAGAATGGTTCAACTGGGCTTTCTGAAATTGGAAATTTCATTCGTAAATTCCCTTTTGTGAAAGAAATTGAAATCTTTCCAACAGTATCACCAAGTGGAACTAAAGTGGAACTTACACAAACTGAATTAATAATTCTAAGTCATCTAGTTGGTTCCCCACGGATGTCTATAAGTGAGATAGCTAGACGATCTGGAATTGCACCTGGATTGATTACAGATTTACTGAATAACTTACTAAACACAGGAGTAGTGGAAACAGGTACGCGTGCATTTCCTAATTTCGGCGATTCTATTTCAACAATATTCTGGATCTATTTTGATGGAAATTCGACCTCTATTCCAGAACTAATTTTATGGATGAAGCAAGAATATCCTGATGAATTTGCTATGCCTGCAAATATATCTGCAATTCATTCAAGATTTTCTGTTATATTTACTGTTGAGAAAATTAAAAGGATAACCAGAATTACTCAGATGTTACGTCGCCATCCATTTATTATAAGCACTAGGATTTTTATTTGGGAGCCAGTTCGTCTCTATCCTGATCTCAAGACAATTCGTTTACGGGAAACGATCGCTAAAGCAGGTCTGTAAAAACGAATGGTTTCATTCGTTTTTTACATGTTGGAATCATGGTTAAGCTCCGTTCTTAACAAGACTATGTATCTCTCCTCTAGAATTTTCTTTTGAATTACCCAGAAAATTGATTAATTTCTTCAGACTTTCTGGAAATTCTTCAATTCAAACTTGCTGTTGGGTCAAAAAATCATTTAGTGTTGAGATATGTCTTGATTCGTCTTTAATTCCGAAATACTCGCTAATTCAAAAATTATTTAAATTATGATCAAAGTAAACGTCCAATCAGTAATATCATTAAGAGTTTTCTATTATAAATGACTATTTCAGGACGGATAGTTATTAAAAATTCCCTAAATCTGGTAGAATCCTTCCATCAACTTCAATATTATCTTGAAACCCTAGATTCCAGAAAAAGCGGAATTGATGTAAATAAATCACTGATTTTATTAAATAAAAACTGTATAAGGATTTATCTGGTTGCTGAAGCTAAATCAAATAACATATCTTTGCATGTAGAAGTATTTCCTCTAATTAATTCCCACCGAAAGGTGAATTCCGATCCTTCAAGTAATCTCCATTCTGTTTTAGCCTCTTATATTCTCAATCTGCAGTTTCTTGCGAAATTACATAAGTCAGGCTTTGAGCTATTCTTCATCGAGAAAGAAGGTATTTGGTATGTGAGGAAATTACTTGAACAAGAACCTGATGAGGAATTTGAGAATTATATTCTACCTCCTTAAGAGATGATTAAAATGAAAATAGTTGTACTAAATGGTAGTCCAAAAGGAAAGCTGAGTTTTACTATACAATATATGGATTATGTCAAACAGTTTCATCCTGAACATGAATGGATAACAATAAATGTAGCCAAGAAGATCAAGAAACTTGAGAAAAAAGATACGGAGTTCCAAGCTGTAATTAAGGAGATTGAATCTGCAGATGGAGTGCTCTGGAGCTTTGGTCTTTATGTTCTTTGTGTTCCATCTCAGTATATGAGATTTATTGAACTAATCCATGAAAGGAATGCACAAAGTGCCTTTGAAGGCAAATACACGGGAATTATTTCTAGTTCAATTCATTATTATGACCATACAGCACATCAGTATCTGCGAGCAGAATGTGAAGACTTAAACATGCAATTTATAGATGGCTTGTCTGTTTACTTGAATGATTATCGTATAAAGGAACTCAGAGAGCTTCTTCGAATTTTCATGGATAATTTCCTAAGTACCATCGACAATCAAAAAGCTACAGGAAAACTTTACTCACCTTTGCGTTTTTCTGAATTTGAATACCAACCAACAGTTCTTGATCAACCAAAAATCGATACGAAACAGAAAATAATCATGATAACCGACGAATATAACCCACAATCCAATCTCGGAAAGATGATAGATCAATTCAAGCAAAATTTCTCAAATGAGATTGATTTTCTCAATATTCAAGACATTGAAATTAAAGGTGGATGCCAAGGATGTATGCGATGTGGTTACGATTATAATTGTTTCTATGATGATGAGTATAAGGACGTTTATAATAATCGCGTCATTACATCGGATATCATCATCTTTGCAGGAAATATGAAAAATCGATATTTGTCAGCTAAATGGAAACAATTTTATGACAGAGCATTTTTCTGGAATCACACTCCCTCTCTTGTCGGAAAACAAATTGGATACTTAATTTCTGGTCCACCCACTCCGAATCATAATTTAATCCAAATTCTAGAAGCATCAGCAACGACTCGTCAAGATGCAAACTTCACAGGAATTATAACGGATGAAATAGGTAATTCAGAGTTATTGGATAGACAATTACATAGTTTTGCCAATCAAGTGGTTTATTTTTCCGAAAAGGAATATGTGAGACCTCAAAATTTTCTGGGTGTTGGAGGTCACAAGGTTTTCAGAGATGAGATCTGGGGGCCAATTCGAATGATATGGCAAGCAGACCATAGATACTTCAAGAAACATGGCAAATATGATTTTCCTCAAAAAAGATACTTTATTAGGGTAGGTAACTTCTTTATGCTTTTATTATGCAAAATTCCATTCTTTAGAAAGAAGTTTTACAATAATTTGAAGTCTCTACCTGCAAAAAGAATGAAATCCTCTCTGGATAAAGCTGCTTTGAAAGAAATCGAGGCTGCGAAAACGACGTAAGTTGGATCTATGTTGATAATTTTGGAAAAACAATAATAGAAAAGTGAGGAAAATGAGTTATTTTGGTGCAGCCCTTGGAACTGTAGTAGGAATGATGATTAGTTTAGTCGTATTCTCGAATGTATGGCGAATAAGATCATATCTACCTAAGGATTATGATTTTACACATGAATGGGGGAAAAAATTCGTTAAAACTGATAAAAAACCATATACATATCTCGTGAGATCATTTCTAGGTATTTTCTTTCACCCAATAATTTTTGTATTTATATGGGGACAAGAAGGAATCCTAAAGATTAATGTGTATGATAATGATCTACTAAGTGCAGTAATCCTGTTATTATTCGAATCTCTTATGTTTAGCTTAGCCATATGGATCGATTTAGTTAAAGTAAGGCCAGAAAACCTTAAAACAAGAATTATTCCGTTGCAGATAGGAACACATCTAATTGTAGGTGTCTGCATGGGAATAGGTTATATCTTGATTTGAGGATTTGAATATCCAATTCTTCTTTAAGAAGATTGAAGGAAGAAAGATTTATGAGTAGTAAGCTACTCCTACACTGAAAAGGAGTTGTCACAATGTCTAGTATTGAAGGGGAAGAATCCAGTATGATTCCCTATATTCATGAATTCAAACGAGCTCTCCAAGAAAATTGGAATTCAGTATTCTTGGGATTTACCTTTTATTATGGAACTTTACTTATTACCTTTATCTTCATCTTGTTCCATTATGATCCTACTATAGCAAATTTTGACCTAATAGATATTCTTGATTTCATTTTATTCTTCATATCTCCCACTTGGTTTTCATCTGAAGGTCTCCGTATTGAATTATTCCATTTAATATCATTTTCTTTGGCGATTAGTGTTACAGCGTTTGTATCTGCATTATTAACAGGTGATCCAAAAATTAGTGAATCAATCCCCATCATATCGTACTTAGGAGTACTGCTTTTCATTTTAATAGATATAATCATACTCGTATTTACTTACTTAGCATTAAGCGAAACAACAGAATTGAACCACCTTCTACCGTCCTTGATCTGCCTTTTTTTGCTTTCTGTGCTTCCAGTAACCATCATACATTTTATTTTGAGTGCGATCTTCGCCTATTTGGGAGTTAAAATACACAAATATTATGTGGAACAGGAAAAAAGAGTTGTTGTGTAATTAAGCTATCATTTAAAGGGGTCATTCCTAGTATAAACGTCGATTTTAGAGAGGAATAATTATGAGAAGGAGCATCAAGAAATTAATTGTAGGAGTACTACTAATCTCGTTAACTCAATATATGAATTTACTCACAGCTGCATCAGCAATTCCAATAATCGATATTAATCCATATGAATATACATTAGGGATTACGCCTGGTGAAAATCAATTATATGAAATTACCTCCCTGCAGATATTACAACCAGATGGTAATTATAGTCTAGAAAACACCACTTGGATTACCATTGGTGGGAAGATTAAACCATTAACCTTATCCTTACATGATAAAATACTAGTAAGTATTGCTAACATAAGCAGTACTGATATTCTGATAAGTGAACAGTATCAATTAGGGAATGGTTCAACAATTACAAGCGATCCTTATTATCAAGACCTCTCGAAATTCAAGTTTGATTGCTACGTTATGACCACAAATACCAGCCTTATTGGTGAAGTCACTGAACAAGCAAATATCGATACGACCACTCTTTCTTCCTCTGCAGTCTATTTTGAGGATTATACAACCCTTTCAAATGTCACTGGATTAACTAAGGGATGGGGTTCAAGATACGAATTACCCTCTGGCTGGTTGAAATCAATTATTTATGAAACATACAATGATACCCATCACCCAATCTCATATTATCAGCTTGAACAATATGTAGAACCAGAACCAACTGATCCATTTGAGGTTAACCCTACTCATAATACGATAGGAGTAGGAGTAGGAGATGAGCAAGTTCTTGAAATGATTGCAGTAACAACTCCTGAACCAACAGATTGGCAAATTGGGGATCAATTTCGACTAATAATTCTGAGTCTTACTCCTGATACAATCCGTATGTCTCAAGAACACCTAGATACTTTTGGAAACCTTATTGATGAATTTGAGCTAGATGTCAATAGGAGCTCACTGAATCCGTTAAATTTTTTGTTAACAACGAATGTAACGTTAATCCATGAAGTTTTTGATACGAATCCCGATTTTAATACCTCTTATACAAATGAATTTGTCACCCTTAATCATACAATGAGTATTCTAACTAGTACTATTTCTTTCGACATAATTTATGATTTACAGACTGGTTGGATGGTAAGTTATCATATAAAAGTGGGATCAGCAGCTGAACTTACTGAACTATGGATGGTAGCTATATCAACAATGACGACAGCATCTACCACAACAGATACCGTCCAAACCACAACAGAAGATCCAGGGACAAATACCTCGACTACTACCTCAACAACTCCCGAAATTAGTCCATTTTCAGCAATGTTCATGATCATGGGAACAATTTTCATAATCGGTATAAATCGTAAAAAGGAGAAACTTCAGTAAAAGGTTTCGTCTCTGCAGATGATTTTTTGATTGATTTTCACTATAAGAAGGAGTATATGAGTACTAACTTAATTCCTCAAGTTGTGAAGAGAACATCAGAACTTTACTTAATAAAGAAGGTAACTGTTCATGTTTTTCTCGCAATTGATCTTTATGAAAACCAAGAAAGATTACCAATCCAGATTCAATAAATTTTACTATAAAAACACGGTTATTGGATTCAAAGAAAGCAGAGGATGAAATTTGATCTGCTGAATTCGCTAATTTTTGTACTACTGCATCAAAAACTGTCCTAACATCTGCAAGAGCAACATGCTCAAATTTCACAATATTTTCTAACTGTATTAATGGAACTCCCGCTTTGGTAAAAAGTTGAGCCATCTCAGCATCATTATGCTGGATAAAGGTTTCAACCAAGGGTTTTAGGGATTCTGTTACCCCATAGGTCTGTGCAAAAACATCACCCATAGCATTAAAAATTGATGAACTGAATACAGACGTTTCATAATATCGTACATGTAATGGAAGATTCACCAAGAGGTGATCAGAAATGGTCTTACGAACTTCTTCCTTTAGATTTTCAGGAATTAAATCCGTTTTATGTTGAAAAAGATAAGCAAAAGCTGTTGGACTATACTCGTTTAATTTTGCTAAGGAGACGTCCAAGTAATATTTGGCTTGTTCTAATTCTTTCACTTTAACAGAATCTACCACGAAAATAAGGGCCTTTACTCCCGTAAAGATTAAATCGGATAATCCATCAGTGAATCGGTCTAAAAAGGAAATTTGGCCTCCCATATCAAAAATCACGATTTCTTGACCAGCAATCATGATTTTTTTTCGTTCATAGTCAATGGTGGGGAGATATTCTTCTTCTTCAGTGGGAATGTGACCCTCAGTCACCGCATTAACTATAGTAGTCTTTCCAGAGGCTTGTAAGCCGAGAATAAGTATCTTGTTAATATCTTTCTTGGCTAAATATGACAAAATCCGAGACCTCACAAATTTTACGTCAGTGAAGATATGTGTAGGTTCTAGACATTTCTGGGAGATGATTTTTTTTTCTAGGGTTGATAATTTCCAATATAATGACATATTTATACTCAGAGGTAACTCAAAAGGGTATCTGAGGAATCCATCCGCAAATCGTGTAAAGCTCCAGATACTCATCTATAGATCAGATCTGCAATCATGATTCCCCTTGATAATCAGAACAGCTCAAATATAAAAACCAACGTGATCCCAATGGAAGAAAAAAGATCTCCAGTCATATCCATTCTCCACATAGCGTATATCCTAGTCAGTGCCACAGCATTAAGTATGATTTTGGTATTTATAATTCGAGAGTTCGATGGAGCAGAAATATTCATCATCGTACTTTTCTTTCCCGCTGATCTCACTGCTCCTTTCCCACTAAATCTTGGTGGTCTAATAATTCTTGGAATTGGATTTCTTCTCGTTATTTTAGCTAATTTTCATTTATTGATCATTGGGAAGATTGGTCTAGTTGCACGGGAACCCTTCCACACTCCTTCAACCCTTGTTACCTCAGGACCTTATCAGTACAGTCGTAATCCCATCTATTTTGGAGTTATTCTTATCCTTTGGGGATTATCGATAATAACGGTAAGTTTGACCATTTTAATTACTTCCATTGGTCTGTGGTTTTTTTTCTGGAGAGTATTTGTCCGATGGGAAGAACAGAAATTGGAAGAAACCTTTGGAGAGGAATATCTGAAATTTAAACAGAAGGTACGAAGATGGATTTAAGAAAGATCTGTTATCGTTAATTTCATTTAATCCTATAAATTTTGTTAAGAGGAGAGAGGGTTATCAAACGAATTCTTAATAAAACGAATTCTTGATCCCGAAGAGGAGATAAAGAAACATCTTTTGGCGGATAATGGAGCTCGGCAAACAGATTTAGAACCCAATGTACTCCCTGCCACTTTTTATACACCCCTTCTGCATTAGAAAGTAAAGAATTAACTCTGGCCGATGTACGTATTTCCTCTTGAAGTTTTTGCATTTTAGAAGAAGTCGGATCTTCTCTATCAATATAATATAGAATAGAGTATCTGATTGACGGTTCTACAGATTCACGAAGCCGATTCACTATAGTTTCACGAATAGTTTTCATAGTTTGAAGAAGATCCTAGCTTTAATAAATTATACTACTACACTAAAATAGCTTTTAGAACTTGCCTAAAGTAAAAGACGAAATTTTTAGGAGTGTACCAACGGCTGGAACCGGAAGATAAGAAAAAAGGGCCTGATGTTCTAAAGTATAGTATTTTGTACAATCTTGCTTCTTAAATGAATAACATTCTAATCAACTAATAAGAAGCTAGAGTAAAAATGGCACTAGATGATTTAACAAAAAGGAGAATATTGAGGGAAGGAGGAGCAGGTGTATTATTGACCATAATTGTGGTATTTTCTGGAGTTTTTTTAGTAAATAATTCTTATTTAGATTCACAAATCCCAAATCAGGAAGGGACTGACCCCCTTTATACCATTCCTGAACCTGTTAAGACTAGTTTTGGTACATATATTCCATATGAGGCCACGTTGAATGTAACACCAGTTCTTCAACCATTCTCGATTTCCTCGGATCTAAGTAATATCAAGAATTATAATCCATCGAATGAAATCTTTAGTGAATTAAAGGGGGAAGCTAAGGAGCTTCTGGTTCAAAATGGATTTGTAGTTATACCGTCGGATTATAAGCAGATTTATGATGTTTATATAGAAAATGATGACGCTATAATCCCTAGTTTTGTCACAACCGATGCAATCCTTCATGCATATCATATTCTTTATGATAATGCCCTCCGATCGATCGAAGGGGATATATTTTGGGATATACTTCTCAATCTCACACATGAGATGATGGATATCTCACTTACCCAATATACACAAGCTAATAATGTAGTAAATGCCCCACTTGTAGCTGAAGCTGCAAGGAAAAATCTAGCCTTCTTTACCATTGCAAACTCATTACTTGAACCTGAAGTGAGTATAGATCCAGTAGTAGAGACATTAGTTGGTTCACTCATTGACTCAGAATTGGAATTAATAGAAACCCATTCATCAATGGTGCTATCACCTCTTTTTGGATATTACGAAGATTATTCGCAATATAAACCACGAGGCCATTATACTCGAACGGAAAAGTTGGAACAGTTTTTTAAGGCAATGATGTGGTACGGAAGGATGAGTTTTAGGCTACATCCGAGTGATGGACAAGGTATAAACGAAACCCGACAAGCTGTATTAATAGCACTAGGATTAGCACAAGTAGTAGAAAATGCAAACAACTGGGCCAATATTTATGAGCCAACAGTCTTTTTTGTTGGAAGTGCAGACGATCTCATCTATACGGATTATCTAGCAATGATTGGAAAGATTTTCTCTTCACCCATTCCTCTTGAAACGTTTGAAAATTCGTCTGTGATCGAAGCAATAATTCAGGAAGGGATGAAATATCGTAATCCACGAATTTTATCCTCAATTATCCCTGATACTCAAGACACGAGTAATGAAACAAAAGGTCTACGTTTTATGGGCCAACGCTTTATTCCAGACTCGTATATCTTTCAATCACTTGTTCATGATAATGTAAATGCTAGAATGTTTCCCACCGCGCTCGATGTCTTTGCGGTGTTTGGTTCAAATCGATCACAAGAGTTATTGCAAGACGAAGCTACTAAATATCCAGATTATTTACCTAGACGGGCCCTCTTAGAAGAAGAATTTGCTGCTTATAATCTAACGGTTTGGACGCAAAATCTCTACTGGTTATGGTTGTATTCATTGACTCCTCTTTTGAATCCTAAAGGAACGGGATATCCAATGTATATGCAAAGTCCTGCATGGATTGATAAAGAGTTAATAACAGCATTAGGGTCATGGACTGAATTACGCCATGATACCATTCTTTATGCGAAACAAAGCTATACAAAATTTACCTCAATACCCCCTGAACCCGACCAAGGGTATGTGGAGGCAAACCCAGAGCTTTTTGCCCGTCTTACGAGTCTAGCTTCAATGACTTTTGAAGGATTACAGAACCGAAGTTTGATGCCAGAAATCATAGATGAACGGTTAACGCTTTTAATTGAGACATTGACCAGCTTAACGGAAATCGCAATTAAAGAATTAGAAGTAAAGCCCTTGGATAATAAAGAAATTAACCTAATTAAGAATATTGGAAGTGTCTTAGAGAGAATAGTCAATATAAATGATTCAGAATACACTACTGGAACAGATGAGCGAATGGCTCTTGTAGCGGATGTTCATACAGATCCAAATTCAGGAAAAGTATTAGAAGAAGGAGTAGGCAATCCGTTTATCATTTTTACAGTAAATAAGATAAATGGTGAGTTGATCTTATCACGAGGAGCGACATTCTCTTACTATGAATTTCAACAACCTCTTGCAGAAAGATTAACAGATGAAGAATGGCAATTAATACTTGATCAGGGAATAGCTATACCTGACCTTCCATCTTGGGTAACTAGCTTTATTGCTACAAATAACTTTATCTCAGACACTGTCCTCCAGATGATGCTTACCCCTAATGAAAGACTTTCGTGGAAAGATATATTATCAAATCTCTAACCTTAGTTGAATGAAATTCAATATTATGAAAGAGAAGCTGATGCATCTCTCAAATTTTCTCATTTGGAGTTGTGGAGAGTCACACTATGCCAGCTGGGAAGGTACCTAAAAATATCGAATCACAGCTCACGGGAAAAACGTTATTAACTTACTGGTATCTATTAGTAAAATCAGAAGTAACGGTGAGGGAATTAACTCGTGAAATGAACTTTTCCAGCCCCAGTATAGCCACCCATCACCTCACTAAACTCCAATCATTGAACATTGCCGAGAAAGACGAATCAGGAAAATATTATTTGACAAAGTACATTCCAGTTGGAGTTTTACAACACTTCATTCGATTTAGAGGGATATTGCTACCCCGTATGTTTTTTCTCGCCATCTTTTTTACTAGCTTGTTACTCCTAAGCTTGATATGGATGATTACTCTCACACCAGGAGTGTTCGATCGAATATTGTTCATTGTCTTCTGTTTGGTAGGGATCGTTGTCTGCTGGTGGGAAACTTATCGTCTCTACAGATTGAAAATTCTCTAAACTCTTAATACTCCATCAAACACAAGGCCTAAAGTCTAGTGTTTTTTTTACCTCAAGCTGATCGAGGTATAAATAACGAAATGATTCTTTATTCCTTATGAGATACCTTGGATACAATGATCCAATCTTTCCGTCGTTTAAGTAAAAGGAGATAATCTGTACAAGAGCCTACTCTGTGGGGAGACTCAAGAAACCATTTTAACCTAACACAGGCAGCATTACCCGTGAAATCAATGGCTTCTAGGAAAGCCATCTGTTTCAATTCAGGATCAGGGATAAGATTGGTATACTCACTACTCGCAGGACTGTTGTTGAAAACGATATTCTGCAAGTCGGAATTAACGAGGATACGATTCCCATCTTTATGCCAGGCTTTCACAATTTTTGCATACTCCCCGTTAATGACACCAGAGAAATAATTCTCCACTGTCTCTTGAATTAGTTGAAACTCTTTTTCCTCATCCAAAGACAAAATCAATACCCAATCTTGGTAAAACATCGGATGATTTTTTTAAAACGTGATTATGGTAATATTTGAACTCTGTTTTGAAGTGAAAAAAGGAAAGAAGAAATAGGTTTGAAAAAAACCAGATTCTTCAGGTGTTTAGACTTAAGTATTTGGCATCTCCAAAGAAAAGCTCTTTGTCCCACCATACAAGGAAAATCGCGGGTACAAGTAAGACAAATGTTTGAATACACTTAGAGACATCAGAAATCATGAAAATTTCTGCAGAAATTACTGTTATGAAATGAAAGAGGATAGCAATGATAATACTACGATTACACTTGTAGAATAACCAGTTCATAATAAATGTCAAAGGAATGACACTTAAGAAGAAATTAAGTGCAAAAAGAACATCTGTCTCTAATAACGTATTGTGGTAATACTCTTTCACAACAAACAATGGTAAGTGCCATAATCCCCACAAGAGCGCAAAAATAGCAGTTGTTGTGAATAAATTGAAACGACTCCTTAAAGAATCGACTCCATAACCTCTCCAACCAACTTCTTCTGTTGTTGCAGCTAAGATGAATATGATAAGGGAAAAAAGAAATTCTCCTGACATAATAGCGGAAATTATAAACACTTCCAGCTGGTCTGGTGATTCGCCTATCATTAGAGACAAGAGGATCGAGACCAAAGCACTGAGAGGTAAAACCAAGAATAAAACAGTTAAAGTAGAAGCGTTCAAACCTTCAGTACGAAGAAAGCGGGACTTAAAATCGTCTTTCAACGATTGATTATTAGAAGAGAATATCAAGAAAATTGCAACGAATCCTGGAATTAGTAAACCAAGTAACAGAAAGATATACTGTAAGCCTTCTTGGCCTTCTTGATAGCTTAAATAGGCAGCAATAAACCATAAACTCCAAGTGAGAAGCATTACGGCTAGAAAAAATACCAATGGTTTGTATTTATAGTCTTTTATCATTTGTAACAACCTGTAATTATATATGTTCATTTTTAGACGAAGTTTCATATGGTTCGGCAAGAAAACTGAAAGTTCCCCTCTTTAATCCGAGAGAACATTCGATGATGGATTGCATTGCAGTAGAAAGAGCAACTACCTGATTATCTGACCAATTAAATAGAGTACTGTTAAAAATGAATAATGATCCTGCTAATAGAAATTGAACGGTCTCTAATGGTCTTTCTACACTAAAAATTCCTTCAAGTTGACCCTGTTCAACGACCTTTGCAAGAATAGGACCGAAAAGAAGAATAGTCTGTGCATTTATCCGCTCATGGAGTTCACGATTTTCAGGCAAATGAAGGAAGTTTGCAACTTCATATCCTTCATCAAAAGTCGGATTATTACCACGGAGGATCAACTTCACTTTCTCAAGAGCACTGATCTCGGGATTATCAGTAATTGATTGGGCACTTTCTGCCATGAGATTTACTATATTGTCTGCAAGGATTGATAAAACCTCTTTTTTTGATGTAAAATAATGATAGAAAGTTCCTTTTGCTATTCCAACCCGGCTAATGATTTCTTCCACAGTTGTTTTACTGTATCCAATACTTTGAAAAAGTTCCAGGGCTGTGTCAAGAATTTCTTTCTTCCTAACATCATGAGATTTTACTATTCGAACCATTTGAATCTAATTACTGACCGACGGTCGGTCTATATAAAAGTTACTAAAGAGGTGTTCAAACTAGAGTTTTATTGATAATAACGATTAAATTTCAAATTGATGCGAATATACTAATAGTTTGGAGAAGAGAGAGAAGACCTTCTAACTCAATTTATATACAATAAAAATCAAAAATACAAGACTAAAATACGGGAAAAAAACCTCTTTGAAAAATCGTCTGGCATGCTTAGGCTTCGTATTAATCCTTGTAGGCGCTAATAGCTTAGTCATATCAACTCCGACGACTACTACACATTCTGTAGAAATTGCGATTTTTAATTACACTTACACTTGGGGAGCGTGTTTCTATGACGATGACAACGATGCACATGGAGATTTTTATTCCCCTCGTTCCTTTACTATGGCGATTCTAAATAATGGTACTCAGAAAATTGTACTGGAACAGGTCAATCTAACCTTTACAATGTCGATACAGAACTGTGTAGCAATACAAAGCACGAGAACACTTAGCAATAATACAGGGATTCCCCTCACCCTTTATCCGAGATATTATTGGCTCACAAACATTACGTGTGATGGAGGAACGACAACAACCAGTGTAAATATAAAAATTTCAGTAGATGGATCCATAATCGATTATGGGAGAGTTGTCTACATGCATATCATAACCCCTGAATATAAGCAGTGGGCAGAGTGGTCAGAATACCAACATTATACCAAACGAAGTAATCTTATCTCCATTAATGGAGGAATATTCCTTGTAGCTCTCCTTACAGTAGTAGTGTGGTCAGGGAAGAAACCACGCCCCCGATAGAAGAAAGAATCATTAGTGGAGAAGAATTATTCAAAGCATGAAATTATTTCTTCTTTCAAATCAAGATCATCAACTAAAAGAATTAGTAGACCTAGGATCTCAATCAAAGAATTCACACTTTTCCAATCCAATGTACTGATAAGATTGGCCGTTTCCTCATCTGCGGATTGAAAGAGGGATGTACTATTCGCAAACATTTGTTTTTTGAGCTTTTTAGTTAGTAAACCTAAGTTTTCGGCATTAATTTTTTCTTTATTCAAGTGTAGACCTAAGAGCTTCCCAAGAACTTCATTGAAAGCTGTCTGATGAGCTTTTGTTTCAGGATCGATTTCTTTTTCTTCCATTTTAGGGAAAAAAATCTTTGCAGTCCTCATATAGAGTGTTTCTGTTTTCAGTTTTTCATTGGGAGAAGCACGGACACGTTTACCCGCAGGAATAACCAAGTTACCTTCCTCTAATTTCTTCAAGTATCTATAAATCGATTTCGTTGATTTTTCGTTTCCCTCTTCAAGAAACGCTTGTTCAAGATCCTTAACAGTCATAAGGGGAGAGGAACGCAAAAAAGTAAGAATTCGCATCAGATTCGCATCTTGAAAGAGTTTAAGAACATGTTTATCTGTAATTTCTAGAAAAAGGATTTGTTTTCGAGTGACAGCGTCTTGAATCTGGGTATTCTCCATAATTGATCACAAAAATGTCAACTGTTTAATGCATTTGTGTATTCCATTCTTGCCATGATAGGAATGTATTAATATATTCTTCGAGAATCAATTCTCATCATTTTGAGAAGGATGATTAGAATGAAAATCCAGTATAAGTATTATGAAAAAAACGCAGGATTTGAAGAACTACAGGCACAAATCTATAATGCAAATAATCCAGACTCTCCCCAGCCTGTTAAAGCAGAAGAAATAGTCAAACGATTTGAAAATGAAAAAATTGATCCAAAAACTGTACGCTATGCATTAAATGAGAAAGGCGAACCTCTTGCATATGTACAGGCTCGAGATTATCCTGAACCGAAGGAAACACATTTAGGGTATCCATGGGCATTACCAGGATGTCCAACTGAGGTTCAAAATAAAATATTTGACGAAATGTTGGCATACATCAAAACAAGAGATACTGGCTTTGAGATTCGGGTAAATGTCTCATCAAACAATGAGCAACAGATGAACTTTGTAAAAACGAAAGTAGAATTAGAGGAAAAAAGTCGAAGTTATCGACGTGAAATCGATGTTAAAAAAGTTAGTGAGATGTCCCTTGAAGAGGGAAAGTACAGCATTCGTAAAGCTACAAAAGATGATGTACAGATATTAGTCAATTTAATTAAAGAAGATGGGCGGTATACATCACAATTTTCTGCCGACGAAGAAATTGCTAAATATTTTTCAGAGCGTGTTCTTCCAGACGATCATTGTTATCTTGTTTTCCAAGAAGAGAAGCTCGTAAGAGCCACAGCACCATTAATTACGAAACTTCCTGGTGATAGTGAAGAACGATTGATCCTGAGATTCCATAGTTTCCTCCCTGAAACAGAGCAAGCCTTTAAATCTCATATGATCGCGATTGCTAAAGAGTGTGTGGATACAGGACTTGATACAAAGCCCTTATCACTTTTTGAAGGCCCTAATGATTCCGAGCTAGTAAAAACTACTATCCAGGATTTAGCTCCAATTCACAGTGAAATCCAAGGATATTCATTTGGATTGAAAGAATAACTCCTGTTCATTCATTAAGAATACGTAAGTACTGAATCCACGGGCCAACCGCTTCTTTATAACGTAAGGCTAATGATTCCGTGATTTGGAATAGATGGGTTAAATCGTGAACCACCCAGGTTGCTAGATGTTGTTCTAAGGTGACTTCCCCGAATGCAGGATGAATGCCTGTGTTTTGAAGATCATTTTCGGATACGAGCTCCTTCAAAATCTGAAGATTCTGAATACGCAGCTTTTCAAACTGTGAAAGACGGTCAGCAAGACTCATATTCTGATCAAAGCCCTCTCGGTCAAAAGGTTGAAACTTTTTTGATCCATTTTCCGATAACATGATCTTGATACGACGAATCCAATCATTTTGTTCACCGCCAATTAGATGTCCAACAACCGCTGAAGGAGAAAAAGCTTTCTCGTGTTTCTGATAGTTAACCCAGTTCTCGTCCAGATCTTCTAACAACGCACGTAAAACTTTGGGAGTCCTAGACAGGAGATTAATTGCTTCTGTTAAATTGTACACCATATGCTCTTCACCCTCTATGCGCCCATTGCTGATTAGAAAACTCAATTGCCCGAAGAATGCATTGATTCATGAAATCTTTAGCCTGACACTCGAATGTATACATCACGAAACCATCATAAGCAAAGAAAAAGATTTTATTCACCTGATAAATGAGTTTAGGATTCGCAATGTCAATTAAATCCAAGAATTCCTTCTTACGAAACTTTACACGATAGGAACTAGTATGAACTGCTGCAACACCAGCTCCTGCAGTACCTGCAATATATGCGATTTTTATCACCACCTAGGATATGAAGTAAATAGGTTTTTGAAGTTATAGATCTCGAAACTATGGCCCTAAATGCACTTCTAAAAGTTCATAGTTGAGAGAAACTTATTTAATAAACACCCACTTGAATATTACTTCTTTTTTTTTCTCAGGATAGGTATACAAAGAATAAAACCAATGACACTGAATATATAGATAGATGTGGAATCTTTTGTCAAAGTAGATGTTGTTTCATCTGTAGTTGCATCTTCATCAGAGGTAAAAGATGTTAAGACGGTATCCATATCTGAAGTAGTGGACTCTAGTAAGAAAGATTGAAGGACATGTGAAAATATTAACAATCCAGGAGCATTAGAGTTATAATCACTGGCAGTCATTACACATACCAAGTTTGAGTCGGGTTTAACCAAAATTTGTTGATTTGCAAGTCCGAATGCTCTATAGTAGTTAAAATCTGTATTTTTCCACCAGAGATAACCATCTTCAGCAGTTGGTTGAGGAATCCATTCTTCGGGAACAACTTGGGTGTTATTCCACGTTCCATTATTCAGACATAAATAGCCTATCTTAACCATGTCGAGGGGATGTAACCATAACCCATGTGACCCCACAGTAATTCCTTGGGAATCATTATACCAATGGTAATCACTAATGTTTAATGGACTGAATAAAAATTGCTTGGTAAAATCAACAGTATTAATCCCTGCTTTTCTCTTAATAATAGCTGAAAGTAGATGAATTGCTCCATCGTTATAGACGAAAACTTCTCCTGGGTCATTAATCATTGGTTTATCCAAGATGTATTGTACCCAATCATCACTATTTATCATACGGAAAAAGTCATTATCTTCATCAACAGGAAAGGTTTCCAATTTCTCATCTGACATGTTAGAATGAAAAGTATAATCAAAGGGATCAATCACTCCGTATGTTTCAAGTCTCCACTCAATTCCCATTTGCATTTTCAATAAATGACGTATCGTTATCGCTTCTTTTCGCGCATCAACGTTCGTAAAAGTATAATCATTGAAGATTTCAAGGATAGGTTCATCCAAATTAGGAATTATTCCAGACTCATTTGCAATTCCAACTAATAGTCCAATAATACTCTTGGTAACACTCCAAGTGTTATGTAGATTGGTGAAATTGTAATAGTCAAAGTATTCTTCAAAGACTAAATAACCATTTCTCACAATTAGAACACAATCCACACCAAGTCCTTCATTAATAATTTTGTCATGCATGGCATTTAATTTATTAGAATTCATTCCCTGTTCTTCAGGAGTTGAAGTTCTCCATTTACCGTTTGGAAAATAACCTAAACCAATTGATAATGAATAAGATTTAGTGAAACCAATAGATATTAGACTAATCAGAATTAGAAAAATGAGCATTCCCAATTTTCTACTTTTCATACGATCACCTCAATTCGCTAATAGTGTAATCTAGTGTAATTTCATTTAAAAGTGTTATACTGTGGTTGGAATTTTCTTTGATGACCTTCATAGAACTCTAAGGCAACAATGGATGAAAGAAGAAATTTACTACTAAATCACCCGAAAAGATAAGAAATCACGAGGGAGAAGAGAAATTATGGAGGAGCTACATCCAAAAGTCGCAATAATCGGTGGGGGAAATGTGGGAATTCGCTATGCTTATGCATTAATGATCAGAGGTCTGGCCCGACAAATCACAATAGTAGATATCGATCGTCAAAAAGTAGAGGGAGAAATTATGGATTTATCCCATGGAACGCCATACACTTCCCCTGTGAAGCTAGATGCAGGGAGTTACGAGGATATCAAAGGGGCAGATCTCGTCGTGATAACCGCAGGAAAAAATCGCTCTCCTGGTGAATCCCGTTTAGATCTGACCAAAGCAAACGTTTACTTATACAAAGAAATCATTCCACAAATCATGAATTATGCCCCTAAAGCCTTGTTTCTTGTAGTAACCAATCCAGTGGATATACTTGCTTATGCGGCATTTAAACTCTCCAAAAAACCTGCTTCGGAAGTTATAGGAGCTGGGACGGTATTAGATACTGCTCGTTTTCGAAACCTTTTGGCAGTCCATTGTAAGGTAGATCCACGAAATGTTCACGGCTATATATTAGGTGAACATGGGGAAACCGAATTTCCAGTGTGGAGTCGAGTATTAGTGGGAGGAAATCTAATAGAGGAGTATTGTCCCATCTGTGAGAATTGTAAGATATGTAATCACGAGGAGGAACTAAATAAGATCTTTTTAGAGGTCCGTGATTCTGGTGCAAAAATCATCAAACGAAAAGGGGAGACCTCCTATGGAATTGGACTTGCTCTAGTGAGAATAACAGCTGCTCTTCTCAATGATGAAAATTCAATATTACCTGTTTCAGGTCTTGTGAATGGGTTTCTTGATATTGAAAATGTGTATCTGAGTTTACCAGCCATCCTAACAAAGAAAGGAATCAAAAAAGTTTTAGAAATTAAGCTTAATGACCAGGAGCAACAACTATTAAAAAACTCAGCAGCTACATTGAAAGCTATGATTAAAGAAATTGATCCTATATTGAATACTTAGTTATCTTAATTTTTCACTCTTTCCAACAAACACCTCTTCACGTTGTGAAATGATTGAGAATTACATCATTGAGATGAAAAACATAAAGATAGTGACAAAGGAGAACGATTCCCCAAATAAGCAGAAAATTGAGGGGCCATGACGAGTTAATAATCTTAGAATTCAAAAAAAAGATAAGGAAGACATTAGCTAGTCCATAGCTAATGAAGTGGAGCAGTAAAGCAAACTTCTGACTCATCATTGACCCTCAAGAAGGAATTCAAGAGCTTTGTCTCTGATTTCTTCCATAGATTTCGTATCAACTGTCTGTTCCGTATATTCGATAAGCAAACTCAATTTTCCTGCACAAGTGACTGCTCCTAAAACTAGACTTACAAGGGCTAAAGGAAACATACCTCCAGGATTCATAATAAGACGATCTAATTCTAATGATCCGTATTGTTTAGGAAAATCCAAACGGGTAAGATTTGTAATGGCAGTTCCTAAAAAGGGTTTATCTAGAGAGTCCATCTTCTCTTGTTTAATTAAAGATGAAATAACATCTTTTTGTTTGCTGAATGCGGTAAGTTTAGTATACCGTGGTGAGCCTTCTGATGCGAATTCCCCTAATATTTTGTAACAAAGTGATTCCATAATACCAGGTTGGAGATAAGCCCAGGGTATCATCTCTTTGAATAGATTCTTATTGGTGTATTGTGGTTTCAATTTTCGATGGAGTTTCCGGGCATTGTCCCAGAAATTTACTTTGGGGTTGTACTTAAACTTTAGAGTAACTCCACCAGCATAATATCCTATAGCTTCCCCTGCGGGATGTAGAAGCCGATCCCTAACGCTAGCACCAATAGCTATATTTGGATTGACTTCTTTTTCTTGAATTATGGTCTGTGCTCCCGCAAACGCGGCAGTTAAAGCTGTATTTACTGTCACTCCCTCTTTTCGACATCTATCTACTAATGCAGAAGTTTCAACCTCTGAAAAATTAATAGGGAGCATTTCATGCTTATACTTATTCCAATAAGCTTCTGTGAGGGTTTCATAATCTTCTTGGTCAAAATAAACTTCATGTTTCTTCCATTTCTTATTGATCCGATTTAGAAAAAACTTGATAATCGGATTAACTGATACTTCTTGTGGAAAATTATCTTTATCCATAGGAGAGGGATCAAGTAGGACTTCCGCCTCTCTAGTTGGATCTCCAAGATGTGTCATGATATCTCTTGCCAGATATGCTAAGGACATCCCATCGCAAATAATGTGATGGCATAGAATTATTAATTCAGATATTTCTGGAGATCGCACTAAAATAAACCGAATCGCAGGGCGCTCATCAAACTCAAAAGGAATTCTACATTCCTCATGATAACTATCCATCCACTGTTCATTTGATTCTCGGGTTACAACTTTTATTGGGATTTTTTTAACCCCTTCTGATGTAAACCATAAATTATGATCATTATCCTCATAAATACGAGCTTGAAGATTTACATGTCTCTGTTGGACTTTGCTAACAGCATTTTTTAGAAGCTCCTCGGTCACATTACCTTTTATCCGAGCTACCATTGTAACTATCGCAAAGGGAGAGCGATTAAATATTCGTTCTAAAGAGCTAACCTTTCTTTCAAATTTTCTAAGTTTCATTGTTTCTTTCATTTGTATCATGACTTCTTTTCAACTTTTTAATTCGTAATTCTCTTTCTTGATTGTTGAAAGTCATGAGTACGTTTTCTAAGATTAATATATAAATATTTTCATAAAAACACAAAAATTCAGAAAATAGGGGAAAATTTATAAAGTGACAGGATTACAGATAATTAGATTTAATTGAAGTAAATACGAGAATATTGGATTTCCATAGGAAAATTCACTAAGAGAGAAAAGGAGAATTTTCACAAAAAGATAAAAATTGGGAGAAAACTAATCTGAAACCATCTGAGGAAAGGTTCCATTGAGTCTAGACAAAATCAAAAAAGAATTCATTTACTATATGGAGAACAAACACTCAGATTTACCTTTCCCAAAGAAATATTTCGGTTGTCTAATGGCTATATTTCTAGAACAGGAAGCAATAACTCAAGACCGGATTGAGGAACTGACGAGATACTCCAAGACGACGATTTCTCAAATGCTAAAAATCCTACAGATGAATCTTCCAATAAAAAAACTCAAGCAACCAGGAATTAGGAAAAAATATTACTCCATTGATATTAATCCCCGAGAATTTATGCTTAAAATTCTACTGAACATTATGAGTACTTATCAAGAAAGAACTGACTTTTTTCTCCCTCTTATTGAGGAAATTCAGCCACATGCTCAAAAACATCCGAAATTCGAGACCTTTAAGAAATTCCTTGAAGATTATTACTACTTTTCAGCACTTTATATCCAGCTCTTAGAAGATACTTCCTCGGAATTAAGCAAACTGGTACTTACGGGACAGATCAACTCTTCTCAACTTCCTAATTATGATCTCCTTACTTCACCGGAATATCAAAGAGAAATACAAAAACTAATGAACCCACCGAGTAGTCCTAAAACAAATTCAGCTCAGATTATAAGAGATCCCGAGCTAGCAGCTCTCTATAACCAGTTTAAACAAACTTTCTTCCTCAGACTTCGAGAAAACTTATTCTTTCAAGGATCCCAAAACTCTATTGCACGAGCAATTATTGGCACCGAATTATTACTTGAACAACGGCCCCTCACTCAGAAGGAAATTGAGGAAACAACCAACTTTCAACGAAGTACGATTTCCGGTATTTTGAATCTCTTAATCAGAATGAAAATGATTGAACTAGTCAAGAAACCAGGAGATCGGAAGAAATACTATCAAATATACCAATCGTGGGATAAACGTGCAATAAATCGAATAAGATTAAATGTAATTTATGCACGGGAAATACAAGGAAAAATTAATCATTTGCTAGAAAAAATGGAGAGAGAAAATATGGATAAAGAAACCAGCTCATTTGCCCTCTTCTTAAAGGAAATTCTTCATACATATGTTCAGTTTGAACAGTATTTCAAACTCCTTGAAGTAAAGTATCTCAATGTTCGATTGAATACCATAACTCAAGAAAAACAGATGTAATCAATTTAAGACTCTCTTAATCCTGTACTCAGTTAATTCTTAATCTAACATCAAAAATTCAAAATCTGTTTCTACATCACATATTCTCACTTTTTAGGAATTCTTTAATTTGAATTTTACTCATACTACTCTATCACCAAAATGATTCACTAGTCTTCAATCGTTCTGGTTAGAAAGTAGCTAGATGTAAAGAGAATAATTAAAAAAACATATACCAGTTGTATAAGAAGAATATCAGCCCAAGAAACTAAATCAACAGCTATAGCAAAGAAAGTATCCACTAACAATCCTAAAACTAAGGGGAAAGCGGTAAGAAGAATTACTTCTTTTCGTGGGAGCGGTTTTCTATCCGCCCAGATCAAGAGGATAGTCCATGATGCCACCATTACACAAGCAAAACCCCATGCATATCTAGATTCCAATCCCTCGGTGAATCGTAATAATCGAATTGGATCAAATCCTGAATACTGGTCAATAAGCCAAACTAACCCCATATTGACCGCATAAATACCATCTAAGACAGCTCCAACCCAAAAACTTATTCTAAGTAATTTTATTCTGTTTTCATCATTCATTTTAATCACTACTAGATTTATTTCTGATAATGAAATATTGCATTTCGCAACTAATCAAGTCGAAGTATGAGGAAAAAGGTTGAAGTTTTATTAAATATATTTCGAAAACTCAAATATTGAGAAAATCAAATAAATATCTTCACTATTACTCTCTCTATGGTGACCAGAGTGACTAAACATGTAGAAGAAATTTCTAATAGATTTTTAGTTGAGCTAATAAGCTTAACACGACATATTGCGAATGTTTCTCATGAAGGAACCGAAATAGGGGGGGGAATTTTTATCCTTCATGTAATTGCCACAACAGAGGAATGTGTTATGAGAGATATCGTTGAAATTCTTAATTTGGGGGCAAGTACAGCCACCAGACAGGTTGATTCTCTCGTGAAACAGGACCTCATTGAAAGAGGAGTCTCTAAGACTGATAGACGAAAAGTGAGCTTAATGCTGACAGAGGCAGGTAGGGAAATTTATACCCGATTCAGGAACCATTTAAGACAAGTAATGAGTAGTTCTTTACAAGATTATTCCGAACAAGAAATTACACAAGCCATTAAGATCTTTCATACCATTGTTGAATATAGTGAAAAATATCTGCCATTAGAATAAACGTTAGAATTTTGTACTGGTTACTCAAACATTAAAACCTAACTTGATAGAATTCATAAAAATGGGTAACATTATCAAGAAAATAAAAGAGGGAATACTTGATATAACTTCCTGCAAATTAATTATTATAAGAAAGCTAAGGGGATTGAGAACTAGTTATATTTAATTTCTTAAAATTTCTCAAAGCAAGTTATTTCCCCGATCTAGGATGCAAGATTAACGTGTCTTTCAAGATAGTACTCACTCGACTGATAAATCCCTTCATTTTAACCTATGAACTAATTATTACGAATAGAAGACTGATTCTTCCTACAATGATAGGCTTGATTATCGCTTTAACAGTGATTTCCGAAACAAATGTTATTGTAGAATCGTATCGTCAGGAAATCTTCGAAGAAATGATTTTTGATAAGGATCACCCGTATAGTGGTGATATTGAAATCAATCTGGATCCAGGATGGGGAAGCGAAATTACACCTAGTTTATCTTCTTTCTATACTAATTTTAGTACATATTCGGCCATGTTAAATCAAACTGCCGCGCTGTATGACTATCAAGATAAAATTTCTGCAGCATACTGGCATAGTTCTCACTATGTCGGACAATGGACAAAGTTTAAGGATTTGAATGAGACCTATTGGCGTTTTATGGAATTAGAGCTTTATTGTGCAGGAACTACAGAGTTTTATTCAAAAATACTTCCCTTTCTTGAGGGGAGACTACCTGAAAATGCAAGCGAAGTTATTTTTATTCGTCCAGAAGGTGAACCTGTTGCTTCATGGGAAATAGAGGAGGAGAATCAATTTGAAAATTTTACTCTAAATAATCAAGTAAATATTAGTCTACAAAACTATGAAGGGCCAGCAATCAATAAGACTGTCACCATCACAGGTATTTTAAAAGTCCCACGTGTAGAATATTTAAGGGATATGTCAGAACCAGATGAAGTATCAGGATTGATTGAAAATACAACACAGGGATTACTCCAAAAATATATGTACTCCGATCCCTATCGACAGTTCAATTTACTCACAAAACCGACGTTATTCAAAGAGCTACTGGATGAATTATATGAGGGAATCAATGAGTTGTATGGAGGAGGATATGTCAGAGGTAAAGTTTTCTTTGATCATTCACAACTAGATGCCTATAATATAGGAGGAGAAACTGCAAACCTAAAAAAATTCCTTCAAGGGCTAGAAGAAGAGTTTTACTCCAATGACTATCATTTCTATGTCTATTCACGCGTCTATAATAATATGCAGGACTACAAAAACCAAATTTTCTCATTAACAATTATCCTATTACTTGTAAGCTTCCCTGTCATTTGTATAGCTCTGTATCTAGTCATTTATTCTTTTGGATTAATCCGTCGACAAAAACAGGATCAAATTGGAATTTTAAAAACCCGTGGGGGATCTTCACTGCAAATCTTTTCGATTTTACTAGGAGAGATGCTTGTTTCAACCCTCATCGCAGTAATCATTGGTTTTGTTATCAGTCTCTTCCTGGCAGATTTAGTGATGCGTTCGAACGACTTCCTTATGTTTCTGGGAACACCTGTTCCTGTGAAGGCTACGCTTAGTTCATTCCAGCTAATCGTCATCTGGGGACTAATAATTTCCATTTTACTGAATTTTCTTCGTATAATTAAGATGAGTAGGCAAAAAATTATCGATACACTTGATCCCACGGAGAAACAACCACCGTTTTGGAATAGATATTACTTAGACGTCATAATGTTTATCATAGGAACAGTAACATGGATTATTCTGCTGATGTTAATCAATACTCCCTATTCAGGATATCCAGGAGAGATTGATTTTCTACTTGTACAAATTGTAGGATTATTAGGGATACCCGCTCCATTTATGATGTTTTTTGGCTCAATAATGATAATAGCGCGATTCTTTCCCTATCTCATGAGAATTTTATCTAACTTTCTGTGGCGAGTAGAAGGAGGAGTCACTGCATTCGCAATTCGGAATGTGGTTCGTCATAAACAGTCAGCCAATCGAGCAGTACTGCTAATCACTCTTACGCTCGCGTTTTCAATTTTAGCCTCCTCATTAATCTTTTCTGTCGATCAAACTAAAAAAAATTCATATTATTATCATTTTGGCGCCGATATTGTCGTTTCCACTGGACAAACCCCGAATACTACAATCCTGTCTATTTTAGAGGAAAATATTTCCTATATATCGGAAATAAGTCATGTATATGAAGTACATTATAACACTCATGGATATTACTACAAATCACTCCAATTTCGGTTTGTAGATCCGACTACATATGCACAGGTGGCATTTACACATTCAAGTTTTGGACTAAGTGACTCTTTGGAGGATTTAATGAATACTATTTCTGATGATGATAGTTTAGTCCTCTATGAAGGTAATATGGAAACGGAAGTCCCAAAACTATCCATTGGAGATTCCATTGATTTTACCTTACAGAGAGAAAACACCTCTGAATCAGTCCCATTTGTAATTGGTGGAACATTTAATTATTGGCCTTCATTATACCCATGGAGAGGGGATGAATCATCGCAATATTATTGGATGGTAGGAAGTTTGGGTTTATATGCAAAGCTCAATGCCTCTCAGTATGAACCAAGCACTGTAGAAAGTCACTATTTGATTAAACTAAGTTCCTATAACCATATTGCAGAGACTATATTAGCTATTCAGAATCAAACGGATGCCTCGGTCTACTCTCCTGCATTAGACTATCATGAGTATCAAGAGTCCTTCGACCGATCATTTATGCTCTCCATTCTCAATTCGGACTTAATAATCAGTGCTGTAATTTCAATTGTGGGAGTTATCATGTTTGCGTTTTTTACATACGTAGAACGAGGCAAAGAAATTGGTGTGGAGCGAGCGTTGGGAATGACACGACTGCAAACTGCCCAGTCATTCCTAGTGGAGGCGTTAACTATTCTTTCATTCGGAACCGTAATTGGTTTCCTTACAGGAGCTTATTTTGTTACTATGTTTCTCCAGGTAATCCAATTTGGAGAATCCATCCCTCCTGCAGTTGTAGAATATCCTTTAACACTCCTAAGTCAACTTATACTAGGAATCCTAGTCGCCGCTGGCATAGGTACCGTCATACCAGCATATCTAGCTTCTCGTAAAGATATTAGTAGAATTCTCAAGGTGGAGTAAAGAATGGCTTTCCTAGAATGCAATGATCTAATCAAACTCTATACAGACGAACAAAGTAAGATCCAGGTCCCCGCCCTTAGAGGAGTAGAATTTAGCGCAAATGAGGGAGATTTGATCTCCATTATCGGCCCTAGTGGCTCTGGTAAGAGTACGCTAATCAACCTAATCGGAGGAATTGATAAACCATCATCTGGAGAGATTATGCTTGATGGAACCAATATCACCAAACTTAAAGATAGAGAATTAACTTACTATCGCCGAAATCGAATTGGTTTCTTATATCAACTCCCAGAACGAAATTTAATCTGGAACCTAAGCGCATACAAGAATGTAGTTGTACCAATGCGACTATCAGGGAGATGGAGCCATGAAACACAGAAAAAAAGAGCGCTAGAGCTTCTCAAAGATGTGGGATTAGAACAACGGAGGAAACACAAACCCCATCAACTGTCAGGAGGAGAAGCCCAACGGACGGGCATTGCGGTTGCTTTGGCCAATGACCCAGATATTGTGCTAGCAGATGAACCCACAGGGGAACTAGATAGCGTTACAACCTTTAAGATCATTGAGTACTTCAAACAATTAAATGCTAGTCTTGGGAAAACATTTCTTGTGGTAACACATGACCATAGATTCGCCAATATGACCACTAAAGCGATGAGAATCATGGATGGACGGATTGTTGGACTCCATAGAGCGAAAGATCCTAGTATTTCCATTTCAGATCGAGAAGAGATCATTTATGTGGATGATCATGGTAACTTGCGAATCCCAGAATCTATTCGACAAAAAGTGGGAATTCAAAATCATGTCCAGATCGAGGTACGAGAGGGATATGCCATAATCATTCCAGTCAGAGGAGATGAGGTAGATGACTAAAAAACACGATACCATCATTGAACTCGAAAATGTCAATCGTCGATACAATATGGGGGATTATACCATTGATGCTCTAACCAATATCAACCTTAATGTGTGTCAACAGGAATTTATCATGGTTATGGGCCCCTCAGGAAGCGGAAAATCGACCTTACTAAATATCATGGCGGGATTAGAAAAACCTTCAGCAGGCACTATTCACATCAACCAACGCGATCTGACTACCCTCACTGATCGGGAATTATGTGAAATCAGACGGTATCAACTTGGATTTATTTTTCAGTTTTTCAATCTTCATCCGATTCTCACCGCTTTGGAAAATGTTGAACTCCCCATGCTTATCAGTGGAATAAGACGTAAGAAACGAACTCCGCGTGCAATGGCCATGTTAGAACTGGTAGGGTTGGAGAAACGGAAGGATCATTTACCTCATGAACTGTCTGGAGGAGAAAAGCAACGAGTAGGCATTGCTCGTTCACTAGTCAATGACCCTCAAGTTATCTTGGCAGATGAACCAACAGGAGATCTGGACTCACTTACAGGAAACGAAATCATGAGTTTACTACGGGAGATGAATGAAGAGCATCAGAAAACTATTGTGTGCGTATCCCATGACGAAGCTATGTTAAAACCTAACATGCGGATCATTGAAATGGAGGATGGGAAGATAATATCTGATATTTGAAATGGTGAAGACGAGAACATGCCTGATAGATATTCTTCTTTTTTAATATTGAACTACTCTTGATGAAACTGTTTATTTTCTTAATGGGATTCAATTTTTCCATATTTTTTGACGTATGTTTATTTAAATGACTCGACCTATCCATATTGGAATGATCAGAGGTCATCTAATGGTTCAAATAATCGTAGAAGATAAACTCGATTCTAGGAAAGATTCACCACAAATAGACATCATTTATGTTTCTCGAGCTCAAAAAGAAGTATTAAATGCTATCATAAGAGTTCTAAGTGAAAGCCTATACCTATCCGAACACTTAACCAAAAGCTTACTACACAAATCAATAAAAATTATCTTATGTGGATATGAATATGGGAATTGTTACAAATTTGAACAACGTTTCAACTCTAAAGAGCGAAAAATGCTCTATGAAAAAATCAGAGACCAATTTATTCTCTTGTTAGGAAATATGATGCCTATTACCCCTGAACAAAGGCAAATAATGATGGGAATAAACGATTACTTCATCCCCTTAATAGAAGAGCATTATTCATTAGAACAATTTCAATAGAGTACTCAAGTAACCTAGGTGACAAGTTGTATACAGGTGTAACCTCCATGCTTCCAATTCAAGAAGTTTCCATTCAGGAAGAAAATCTCTTTGAGTTACTACCAAATCCCGCCTTTTTATTCCGAGTCAATGATCAAAATCAGATTTTTCTTTATAGAGTAAATAAAATTGGAATGGGAGTATTTGGGGCAGAAATAATTGAGTATAAGGACGATTTTCCCGCATTCTTAAACCAATTCTCCCCGAATATTCTGATTGATATCATAAAGATTAGAAATGGTAAAGAGATTATTTCAAAAATAATTGTTTGGAATAAAGGCAGTAAAGGATCCACTAAAAGCCAAACAAATTACTATTTCATTGCAGATTATGTTAAAGTCACTGATAATATGGTTATGATGTCTGTAAAAGATATTACAGAAATAATCGAACAGCAAAATGCTGTTAGAGAAAGCTTAGATCTAAATTTCGGTTTGCATGCAGAATTCTCTCCTTTGGGGATTATGATCTTAGATACAGAGGGACAAATTATATTTGCTAATCCTACCTCGACAAAACTGTTAGGTTGGATTGATGAGAAAACCACACTTGTAGAGGGAAAAAATATATTCAATTTATCGATCATAAAAAATAAACAGGAAACAGCTAGTGGAATTGAAAAGCTTCTGAAAGGGCAACCTCTAGTCGAAGATGAATTAAGAATTGAATCAGAAACGGGAGTTAAAGTCATGAAACTTTATGGTTCACCTCGTTTTACTGCGAACGATAAGGTGGAAGGAGCTATACTGACTTGGGCTGAAGTTACAGATTTAGTAGAGGCTCAATTGATTTTGCAAGATCAAAAGAACGAGTTGAGTGAACTAGCTTCGGTCATGCGACATGATTTAATGAATTATCTACATAATATTATGGGCTATGCAGAAATTCTAGAAATGAAGACTCAAGATGACCACCGCGAGTTTAGCAAAAAAATTAGAAGGAACGCGGTCCATATTCAAGAACTCTTGACCCGAAGCTATGAATTAGCAGAAGCAGGAAAAATCATAGAGAAAAAAGAATCAGTAGAATTAGATAAGGTCATAGAAGAAATTGGTAAAATGACCATTCCAGAAACAATTACATTTTCAAAAGATACATTACCAACAGTAAGTTGTGACAAAGAAAAAGTCACCCAAATCTTCCAAAATCTGTTCAAAAATGCAGTAATTCACGGAAATCCATCATTTATTCAGATAGGTTGTTCAAAGGAAAATAATGAAGAAGATCGGATATCAGTTAGTAATGATGGTAACCTAATACCAGAAGAAATACAAGAGAAAGTGTTTGAACGAGGATTCACCACTTCAAAAGGCGGTAGTGGGTTGGGATTATATATCACAAAGAAACTGTGCATAGCCCATCATTGGAAAATCTCCCTTGAGGTTACCGATGTAACTACTTTTCATGTTCATATTCCAAAACATTCAGCAGAAATAAACTAAAGGACGTTTTATGAATACTACTAAATTGAGAGGGATATTCCTCCTTGAAGTTATTTCACGAAATGTAAGAAATTACGCCTCAGAAGTAATATTAAACTTTGAAGATGATAGGAACGGAATTCCTGAAACCTTGCGGGAAAAAATCTTTACACGAGGATATAAAGGAGAACTATCCAATGGATCAGGACTGGGCCTCTTTCTTGTAAAGACGAGAGTGGAGCAGTATAAAGGGGAAATTCAGGTAAAAGATACCTCTCTAGGGGAAACTAATTTTGAAGTTAAATTGGTTCGTTCATGAACACTAGTCTTACTAGATTAGTGAATTTTTCCATAGATCTTGTTTAACAGCGGAAAGTAAACCTTAAAAGACATATCCCATATTTGCCTAAGTGATACTAAACTTATAATAAACTCATCATTCAATCCTCCAAGATGAGAAGAGCGTGCAAGAATACGAAAAGACGTCGAAACATCGTATTTCCATATTTAAATAATAAAAGCACTCTCTACAACGCCTTATTTTGCTGTTTGTTGATTATTCTCTGTGTTCATTATTCTTCCACTCCACTTCGGACACAAGATGACTTAAACCAACTTGAAATCACTCTGAAAGTATCTTTGGATTCTCGATTGAATATTACCAATCCAAGGGAGGGAGATATCATTTCTGGAGTAATTACCATCGAATGGAACGTTGATGAAGCCTATATTGATGATACTACTTCGTATCAGGTCCACTATTCTACCGATGATGGGAATAATTGGATTATCTTAACTATGTTTACCTTCAATCCTTACTACGTGTGGAATACCACAGTATATGAGGAATATACTACCCAATGTAGAATTCAAGTGAGCTACCAAAGTAAAAACTTTGAGAATTTTCAGGTGATATCGGAAAGATTTACCATTGATAACCGAATACCAGCCAAACCAATCGATCTTACGGGATATTTCCTAATCTTGGGATCGATTATGGTACTAGGAGTCGGACTCTGGAAGTTTCGGCCATGGGTGCAACAAAAATCAATTTTACAGGTGATCCAGTCCGAAAAACAAGAATGGTTGACAGCATTAAGCCATAAGATAATTATAGGACTGGATAACATCAAAAGTGAATTTATTGAAGAGATACCACAAATCACAGATGTAAAAACAATTTCATTAACTACATCAATCGTTGATATTTTTCCTCAGAATCTTCGACATGATTTACAGCATAATATGAAAGGAAGAACTGTTCTAACTCTGATAGAAATGGCTTATCTTGGCCCACACGAGACAACCCCTACAAAGATAGCTAAAAGTCTAAATATCCCATTATCAACACTTTCCAAAGAAATAAAGAAATTAGAAACCACAGGTTATGTGGAAACTTATCTCACAACTCAAATGCTGCAGGATGCCCGATTAAAAAATTTTGTTATCACAAAAAAAGGATTTGAATTGTTATCAAATCTGGATACCGCACTCAAGATCGCAATTGAGCGGTTGAGATAAGGAATGGCTTTCAAATAAGAGGGAAAAAACTAGTTTCTATTTGGAAACAAGTATGTTCTTTTATTTAGTCAATGTTTAGACATAGCTTTGAAGCAGATCATGATAGGTTATTGATCTAGCACGTAGGAGATAATAAAATGAAGAGAAAGTCGATCATACCACTAATAGTGGTGTCAATAATAGTTATTACAGTAAGTACAACAAGCTTAATTGTTAGTACTAGGGTGGATTTAGGAAATATAGATCAATATATTCTTTGTAGCTACCTAGGGGGATCTGAAGATGATCTGATCCGAGATATGGAGGTTGATTCTGAAGGAAATCTATTAGTGACAGGGGATACAATGTCTGAAAACTTTCCCATAACAAATGATGCATTTCAGACGATTTTTGCAGGAGGAGAACAAGATATCCATACAGTAAGTGGAGACGCGTTTGTATCAAAATTCTCTCCAATGGGCGAGTTGATCTGGTCGAGTTATCTTGGAGGATCCAGCAATGATGGAGGTACGGGAGTTCATGTAGATAGTGAAGATAATATTTATGTAGTAGGAGTCACCAATTCGTTAAATTTTCCAGTATCTGGAGTACATAGCTCACATGGAGGATCTGATGGGTTCGTAGCAAAATTCACTCCCGAAGGAACATTGGAATATTCCATGTGCATTGGTACATCAGGTCATGAGAATTTAGAAGGTTCAGAAATGTACTCTGACATTCTGACCTGTACAGGAAGTACATCGTCCCCAAATTTCCCCTTAACCGATAATGCAGAGCAAAGTATCTTTAGAGGTACCGTGGATGCAACCATAGTTCAATTAGCTACAAATGGCTCACTAGTCTATTCCAGTTTTTTCGGGGGTACTGGAGTTGATGTGATAGGGGAGATCTATGCGAGTAATGATGGACGTTATATTGTCAACGGGTATTCAGATAGTACTAACCTGCCATTTTCCGACAATGCATATTCAACTGCTATTTCAGGCCCTGGTAGAGATTTTTTCATTGCTACATTCACTAATGATATGGTTGTAGACTATTGCACCTATTTTGGGGGATCAGGTATGGATGATAGTTTTGGTTGTACTTTTGACTCGGAAGACAATCTGATCTTCAGTGGACGAACTTGGTCTTCTGATTTTCCGATTTATAATGCCTATCAATCAGAGTATGCAGGTGCAGAGAATAATATTAGCGGAGTAGATGCATTCGTTACGAAAATGGATCCAACCGGAGAATTGGTATTTTCCAGCTATTTTGGAGGTCCAGTATGGGATACACTACATTTTGTAGATACTGATGCTCAAGATAATATCTTTACATGTGGAGATGCCCCTACAAACGATTTTCCAATCACAGAAACTGCTATTCAAAATGAAACAGCAGGTAGTTGTGATGTAGTCTTACTAGGTCTAACACCTGAAGGAACTCCCTTCTTTGGAACGTATTTTGGAGGTAGTGAACTAGACCACGTCTGGAACATGGAGCTATTTGCGGACCAAATTTACATTGTTGGACATACAGGCTCTGAGAATTTTCCAGTATCAACAGAGGCTTTTCAAACCACCAAGAATGGGTCGGATGATGGTTTTTTTCTCCGCTTCAATCACCAACAATACTTACAGGATTTTCAAGAAGAAACCACTTCTTCTAAGGCTTCATTTGAACTGATAGCAATCTTCAGTGCATTAGCATTGGTTACTATTCGGAAGAGAATACAGTAAAATCAATTTTCTCTTCTTTCTTCCTTTTTATGGAAAAAATGGTAGGATTAATGAATAACTCATTTTTTGCACTAATTCAACAGTTTCAATTTTAATTTTCAGCTATACTCCATTCAAAGGGGTAAGTAGCTGTATTGGTGAAAATAGTGAAAGCAATAATCAATGGAACGATATTAGACCCGAATCTGGGATTTATTGAACGGGGAAAGATCTTAATCGACGAGGGAAAAATCCTAGAGGTAGGAACAGACATTCAGATACCAGAAGGGACAGAAACAATTGATGCAGCGGCAAAATTTGTGTGTCCAGGATTCATTGATGCACATACACATCAAGGATTATTTGATGGGAGTATTGGCTGGGCAGGGGAAGATGGCAATGAAATGACAACCCCAGTAACTCCTATTGTACGAGGAATTGATTCTTTCAATCCTTATGAGCCTAGTCTGAAAGAAGTGCTGAAAGGAGGAGTAACAACTCTGAATACAGGTCCAGGATCAGGGAATGTGATTTCAGGAACGAATTTTTCCATCAAACCTGTTGGGAATATTGTCGATGAGATGCTGGTACTAAATCCCAGTGGATTAAAAGTCGCTTTAGGAGAAAACCCAAAACGTATACATGGGCAAATGAACAAACGTATGCCTATGACTCGGATGGGTGTAGCAGCACTGCTGAGAGAGACATTTAATAAAGCAAAAGATTATATCAAGGAACTAGAACACTATAACGAATCATTGAAGAAAGTGGAAGAGGGAAAACCTCAACCAAAACCCCCAAAAAAGGACCTGGGAATGGAAATTCTTGTGAAAGTACTTGAAAGAGAGATACCACTCCATGCGCATGCACATCGTGCCGATGATATCACTACTATTATCAGGATTGCCGAAGAATTTAATTTACGGTTGGTTTTGATACACTGTACAGAAGGTCACAAAGTAGCTGATTATATAGCAAAAAAGGGATATCCCGCAGTAATAGGGCCAACCATAATGTGGGTAAGCAAACCAGAAACCAAGGAACGAGGATTCAAGACGGCAGTAATTTTACATAACGCCGGAGTCAAAGTATCCTTACAAACAGATTCGTTAACTCCTATGAACTATTTTCCGTTATTACCCATGTCTGTAATTAAAGAAGGCATGTCAAAAGAAGACGCCCTACGCTGTGTAACCATGAATCCTGCAGAAATGCTAGGTATTGAACATAGAGTGGGTTCATTAGAGAAGGGAAAGGATGCAGATATAGTAATCTGGTCTGGACATCCCTTTGAATTTTTCAGCAAAGTGGAACAAGTATTTGTGAATGGTCAAGAAGCCAAACTTACCTCCTGATTTTTGTGCCTTCTTGATCAAGAGGTGTGAGAAGAAGCGGGGGGAGAGGAGCTAGGCCCAAATAGTCAACAATTACGAGATCTGTAGATCTTCAAGGAAAAGAAATGATCTTGCGTAATCTTTGGAAACCTTGGATATAAGCTTCTGATCAGCGGAATAAGCCTGAATGTCCAAGATATCAGCTAAACCAACATAAGCTGCATCATAAATCGATACATCATACTTCAGGGCAAGATTAACAACTGTTTGGGCATAAGAACCGTTCAAGGGAACAAGAATAATCCCATAGTTTTCCAAAGAAGTGGCGGCCAATTCAAGTTCGGAGGTGAGGAAAAGTTTGCTGTATTTTAAAGCATTGAGGACTTCATAGTGAAGTAAGGAGGGACTAAACAACTTAAATTGACCATCAACAAAAGAATCACGAAGCTGGAGGGCAAGATCACTAAGCTTTTCTCGAATAAACCACTTAACCACGATACTTGCATCGACCACTAATTGCTGCATAATATTCTCAGTCCTAAGAGTGGTTAGCAGATTACTGACGAGTGTCTCTCCATTCACGAATAATCAAGGCACTATCATAATCCTGAGTAGCAGATTTTCGAATTTGTTCATTAATTAAGACTGCTTTTGCCAGATTTCGCTGGTTTTCTTGATTAATGCGCACTTTTATAGCCTCTCTGATAATTTCACTCCAGTTAACTTCTTTTAACTGTTCCATCTTCTCTTTCAGTGCTTTATCGATACGTACACTTATATTCACCATTCTTTCCACAGGTATATACATGTACTACAGCTATAAAAATATTACGTTTGAAATTCAAGTGACTATTATACCCAAGAAATAATGAAAAACTGAATGAATTTCTAGGGAGAAAAAGGAGGGGGGGAGGATCTTCTCCGCTTATACTTACCGAAAAGGGGAAGTATAAGAAAAACGAGTGAAGGAAGAATAAAACCAGGAATAAATAGCTGTGGAGACACGGAAGTTTGTGGTACATCGATTCGTATAATTTCAAATTCCCACCACTTCGTAGTGCTCATGGTGAGAGTATGATTAAGATGTTCTATCCAACCTGTGTGGAAGTTGAATTTACGATAGATATAATGAAATTCAAAACATTCAATTTGCCGAAAACTATTTTCAATCACAAAATCTCCAATCACATCATACGCCGAGAACTGACGCCAAAAAGAGGCATTATCAATCGTTTTTTGCATGAAAGTAAGAGGGAAGAAGGAAAGCCAGCAATCAGAAAAAACAGGATTATAAAGAAAGATTGTACCAACAGGAATGTCATCGAAAAACGAAGTAACATTCAATTGAATAACAGTACCGATTTCAAGAGTGACTGGATAGGTTGATCCGTTTATAGCTCGTATAGTAGTCACTAGGTGACTAGTACTCCCCTCTGCGGTGGTGTTATAATAAGTAGTAAGAAGATATGCACGAAGATCACCAATTTCTACCCACCAGGTGGGTTGTTCTTCAACAAGAGAGTACGCACTACTTTGGTCTAATAACAATGAAAAACAAAGAAGGAGGAGAATCCAGTGGGCTTTTAATCTCACAGGAATCCCTAAGGAATCTCAACCTATTTTAAATAATTGATCATACCATATAAATATAGATAAAGAGAAATAATTAAAATTGTGAAACGGTAGAAGGAGCTCATGACAGAGACGAAAAAATACATTCAGAGTATCTATATCGACGAAGTAAGAAGAGTTCTAAGAGAAAAGAGAAAAAGTGTGGCTCTGGGGATTGGAATATATCATAGTATCATTCTTATTCAATTTATACTGATTCTTATTCAACTAGATCAGACAGTAACTAATCTTTGGAGTAAAATTAACATTGTATTCATACTCCGACTCTATGTTTTTTATCTGTCTCCTCCGTGGGAATCACTTGTTCAGTCACCCATGCCTTTACCTATCGTAATCATTCTAGTAGCTCTGAGCGTAACCGCATTCCTTACCGCATTTATCACCCAGGATCGGAAAACAGGAGAGACGATAACACTCCTCTCATATCTAGGGGTTATTTTAACAATATTAGTCACATCTGTCATATTAGTCGTGATATACGGTTTAACAGGGGATGGTGTGCGACTATATTGGCTTTTATCTGAGCTACCTCGGCTTCCCCTGTATTCCATCTTGCCTGTCTTACTTCTCCATTTTATTGGAGGAACCCTTTTTGCATTTGTAGGAGCCTCATTACGAGGGTATATCAATAGACCACATTAAACAAGAGGAATGAAGTCAAAAGAATTAAGAAAATCAAGAATCAATAAATAAGCGTAAAAAACCAAACCATAACTTCAATATCAAAGTCTTTCAGCACTATTACGATCAGAAGGAAAAATGAAAATGGAAAATTCTGAACAAGGTTCTATGGATTATCAAAACACACTCCCAACAATCCGGAAATACATAATTATAGGGAGTACATTGGGTTTATCACTGATCCTAACCATCAGCCTTGTATTTACATCAATAATACTAGCCACGATGGTAGGTAGGTACTTTCTAGATCATGTAATGTTTGATCCATGGATTATTGGTCAAGATAGAAGTGACAACGACTGGATTGAAATCCAAAATGAGTATCTCCAATTATTAGAGACGTTTCAAGAAATCGGGTTATTAATACTTATTTTACTTTTTCTGATAATTATAGTCGGGTTTGTGATTCAAAAGTATAAAATTTCAGTATTCGGGAGCATACTCCTCCATATACCTACATTCAGTCAATTTGCATTCAAGATGTACTTTTTTTCGGGTGCAGGAATCCTTACAGTGCTCTGGCAACCGTTTTTTGAACTCTCACCTGAACTTCTCAGACTGGGAGAAATAATCTACGCCCCAACTATCCTAGGATTAAACATACTTGGTTTCATGCCAGAACCGCTAGAGGGTTTACTTAAAAGCATGATCCTAGCTTATCCGATGACTATTCTGGTGCTAGGTGTATTTTTCTTCTTATGCGGAACAATTACCTGGTTGTATGGGAAATTCAATAGCGTAGACTTGATTGATTTTTGGATCTACAAGTATTCACGACATCCCCAATATCTTGGTATTCTGCTAATTACTTGGGGGGAATCATTCTTTCTCGCAGTGGGAAAATTTTGGTCACCAATTACCCCCCCAAGCACTTTTATGCTGTTATTTAGTTTGTTCATAATAGCTATTATCTTTCAGGATGAAAATAAACTGATAGAGAAATACGAAGGCCAATATAAAACATACCAGCAACAAACGTCAGTACTTTTTCCATTGCCCAAACAAATTCGCACAATGTTTAGTCGAGTAAATCTAGTTTTTATCAAAAAGGAATGGCCTACTCGGAACAGGGAAATTCTGGTCATTCTCGTAGTATATGGGGGGATAGCGGTGATTTTATCGGTTATCTTGATATTGTTGTATCCAATGCAAGATTTTTCTCCCAGATAAGGCCCCGTTACTTAAAAAATCACAATAAGTAATGCTAAAAGACCACATACAAATATTAAAGGAAGAAAGGCAAAAAAATGCCCTTTGTAATGAGAAGAAAAATCCTTGTAATCATCAGAAGTGGTACCCTCAATAATTACAAAGTTAGGAGTAATTTTACTGATGATCAACCAGTCTAAAAGCACTAAATCAACGAGAAAAAATAAAAAAACCATAAAGAAGATATTCAGAAAAGCAACTTCAAATCGAATGTCCCCCCCAAGATCTCGTTCCAATAAGACAGTCGATATCAACGGATACGCGAGGAGGAAAAGAAACCATGGGAAACTAATGAGACCAGCAATCCCTCTTTCTTTACGAGATTGAGGAGCTACTTTTTCCTTGACTCGGTCTGGATAATCTTGATAACCCCAAATTCTGGGATTGAAAGTCACCATAATAATAAGTAAATAGACAGCACAAATTAAGGTGTAAAAAAGACCATTCATCAAAATCGTGGTGAGGATCATCGGAATCAGGAAAATCTAGGAGAAGTAATCGTAACTTTCAACGTTTTTGATAGTATATATCAATCCAAAGCCACAACCAAACATTAAAAGAACTCCAAACATCCAATGATGGATACCCGCAATATGAAATTCACTCAAATCTGGTAAAATTCGTTCAGGAAAACCAATATCATCTAAAAAAGGTTTTAATCCTTCCAAAAATGGAATAATACGAATTTCGTCAAGAAAAAGGATGAATCCAACAATAAAGCCAACAATGAATAACCCTATCAGTAGTTTTCTTTTCAAACCCATGTTCTAAACCCCTATGCTTATTCTAAGACTTCAAGTGGTTAAAACCTGAAATAATTCAGATATTTAAGATCAGCTCTCTCTCTCAAGCAAGTTTGTGGAAATAAGCCAATCCAATTTTTTAACGCAAAACAACATCGAAATCCTTATTTGGTAAGTTGAAAATTAAAACGGTATTACTACTCGGTACGAGGAATGATCAAAATAGTTAAGGTTACAACCTATTATATTGACTACTTGTGTTGTGATTGTAGAAAACGGGTAAGGGAAACATTTGACTCCAAGCCCAAAGAGAAAGATATTGAACCACTCATCTGTATACGGTGTGGAGGGAAACCGTGTAAAAAGTGTAATAGAGGAGTAACGAGAGCTAGAGTATGTAATCGATGTTATGATTCTTTGACCGAGACCCAAAGTGTAGGCTTAGAGAGATTAACAAGAATTTCAAGAAGAGTATTAATCCCTTACAAAATCATTTCAGTTCTCTTGGTGGTAGGATTATTTTTGGCGAGTGTTACGATGGGTAAAGATGATCCACAGTTAGGAGTAGGATTGATTGTTGGTTCAATTGTACTAGGAATTATATTATATCAGATTCACAAATTAATTAATGTCTTGTTTGCACGTCGTGTTAAGAGAGTGGTTTTACATGTTGAAAAGGAAGTTAAATTAAAAAAAGCTAGCCAACACATGGAAAAAGCAGCTGAGCCGACCCCAGTGGGGATTCCTTCATTGTTACAGGTGATTGAGCGGGAAATCAATCAAAAATCCACCCCAGAGCAGCATAAACAGCTCTTAAATGAATGTCTACAAGCATTCAAAGAGAAGAATCAGGAACTGGTATTAAAGAAACTTGACTCTCTCGAATACATTTCAGTCAGGGATAAACTCACACCCATGTATGCAGAAATGATGGCCCTAGCAAATCAAGCTGATCAAAACGAATATTCAAGGCTTGTATGGGTTAGAGAACGTCTTCCTGGAATCTTAACTTTATTTACCCAAATTGCTCATCACTATAATTGGAAGACAACTCAAAAGAATGAAAAATAAAAGTGACTTGTGTTTTTATAACCTTCATAGAACTATTTATTGAGAGAGAAATGACAGAGTCTTCAAACTGTTTTGATATAATAGCTATAGGGGCTGGCCCAGGAGGAGCAGGAGCCGCTATCCATGCACTAGAGAATGGTTACTCAGTGTGTCTGATTGAAAAAGCTACACTAGAACCAAAAGGACGATATAAAGCCTGTGGTGGGGCCATGGATTGGAAGTTGGTAGAAAAACTAGCTTACCCAGAAGACAAAATTGAACGGGTAGTCGAAACCTTAGAACTACACCACCTCGATGGAGAAAACTATACGAAGAAAGGAAAGGGAGCTGTCGTCTGGCGAAGTGTATTTGATAAATTTCTAGTAGATCAACTTAAGGATCAGGGAGGAATAATTAAAGAAAATGAAGCAGTGGTAGACCTAAAAAGACAGGGGGAAAATTATACAGTATTCACACCCAAAGGTAAGTATCAGGGAAAATATATACTTGCAGCGGATGGAGTAACATCACCCACACTGAAACAACTCAAATGGCCACGTATTGCATCTGAAGATATAATCATAACCATTACTGAGGAGCGGAAAGTTACAAACCAAAAAATTACCCAATGGCTAGGCAAGGATAGTCTACACTTGTTTTTTAGTGTCAAGCAGCTCAGTCAACTAGGGTATGGATGGTTATTTCCAAAAAACCAGGAACTCACAGTAGGGTGGGGAAATCAACTATCAAGAGTAAAACATGCAAAACAGGAGTTTAAAAAACTCCATAAACTCCCCTTGGTCAGAACCATGGTACAGGAGGCACCACTAACCCGCTTTAAAGCTCACTTAATTCCCGTAGGTATTCGTTCACAGATTTATCACGAGAATGTATACGCAATTGGGGACGCAGGAGGCTTTGTGGATCCTATAAGTGGAAAAGGAATTCCTTATGCCCTTCAGTCAGGTCAAATCGCGATTAAGACCATCAAAAAGTGTGAACAAAAAGATCTTCTGGAGAAACAAAGCCACTATTATGAAGCCACATTGGAAAAAGCCTTTCTTGAGATGTTAAAGAAAAAGCAAGTAGCACGGGAGAAAATCTATGAGAATGACCAATCTCTTAAACAATTCTTGGCACTCTGGGAGAGTTACCGCAGTTCAGAGATAATCAGAAGAGATTTAATGAAGAATATATGATAAGAAAAGGGTGGAGACAGTGAGCTGGAGCTCGTTTTTTATTTCATTTCCCGACCAAAGATGAAATGTTCCAGTTGAATTACCAGACGGATTATTTAAAGTAATTGAAAACGTTGGAAAAGCAGGAAAATCGCACGTACAGTGTGAAATATAGAGTTCAGAATGGAAATGACTGGGAAAAACCTAGTCTATTAATGTAATTCTATAAAGGCAGAGTTGTACGACACTTGCTTACTGTTTGAGATATCTAATGATTTTTAAGTTTGAAAAACTTTTTCATTCGAAATTGGGTTTTCTTTTTTCAAGAAAGGCATTTATACCTTCTTGAACATCTTGATGTGTAAAACAAAGTGTGCAAAGGTTCGCTTCCATTTGAATTGCATCAAACCATGACATTTCTGTTCCACGATCAATAGCTTCTTTAGCTTGTGATAGAGCGAATCGTGGTCCAGAAACTAATCGTTCTACAACTTTATCAACGGCGGAATCGAGATCTTCTGGTTCAACGATTTTATTCACAAGACCAATTTTCATTGCTTCTTCCGCACTAATGTTATCACCTAAGAGAATCATCTCTTTAGCTCGTGTTTTACCTATAAGCCTAGGAAGACGTTGAGTTCCGCCTGCACCTGGAATTATGCCTAATTTTATCTCTGGTTGGCCAAAAACTGCTTTTGTGGATGCAATTCTTAAATCACAAGCCATAGCTAGCTCACATCCCGCTCCAAAGGCAAAACCATTAACAGCAGCTATCGTTATGATAGGTAGCATTTCTATCCTGGTAATAATTTGTTGGAATTGGATTGTGAAAGCTTTAACTTCAGCAATAGATTTTCCTTGGAATTCTTTTATATCTGCACCAGCTACGAAAGCTCTTCCTTTTCCTTTAAAAATTAATACTCGAAATTCTTCTTTGTTTTCTTCTAATTGGTTAATGACTTGTTTTAATTCTTTGAGAGTGTCAACATTAATTGCATTAAGAGCTTTTTCACGAATAAAAGTAATTTTAGCGATTCCTTCTGAAATAGTTTCAAGAGAAACGTTTTTCAACATGTATGATTCACCACAGATGTTCAGTAAGAAAGGATTAATAAATAATCCTTACTGGAACGAACTTATTTTTATAATGGGAATAATGATTTGCAATCATTAATGGTGGTAAAAATGGTTTTATATGAATTTGAAGGAAAAAAACCAAAAATAGCTAAGTCAGCTTATGTTTTTCCGTCAGCTGTTGTAATTGGGGATGTAAAAATTGGAAAGAACTGCTTTATTGGCCCAAACGCGGTGATCAGAGGTGATTGGGGTGTTATTGAAATTGGTGATGGATCAAACATTCAGGATAATTGCACTTTACATTCTATTCCGAATGAAAAGACACTATTAGGGAAGAATTGCCACATCGGGCACAATGCAGTAGTTCATCAAGCAGAATTGGGTGTCCATGTCCTTATTGGTATGAATGCTGTAATTGGAAATTGGGTTAAGATAGGTGATGAGTGTATTATCGGTGAGGGATGTGTTATTCCTCGTAGAAAAGTGATTGAAGCTAATAGTCTCGTTATAGGAGTTCCAGGTAAAATTATAGGTAAAATATCTGATGAACAGCGAGAAAGCAGTTGGATAGCCACCAAACTTTATCAAACATTACCAAGAAGGTACATTGATAGCCTTAAACAGCTTTAAAAGTCTTCATTAATATTTAGGTCTTCAAAGCCTAGAAGATAAAGAAAAAATATCTAGTTTAAAATTCAAGGATATTATTACATTTTCATGGAAATTTGATTAAAATGGTGAAAACGCCACCCTTAAAATCGACTCAAGAGTTAAAGAAAATCGCAACATCTTATTACAAAGAATTAGAAGAAGCATCAACTAATTCCAACAAAAAAATTGCTTGGTGTTCGAGTGTAGGCCCTGCAGAGCTACTTTTAGCGATGGGTTTTTTAGTTTATTATCCTGAAAATCATGCTGCAATGCTAGGAGCTAGTCGTACCGCAAATGATTATATTCCTACTTCAGTTGCTCAAGGTTACTCCCCTGAGATCTGTAGTTATCTCACCAGTGATATAGGAGCTTATTTGAAGAATGAAACACCTTTTACAAAAGCGTATGGAATAAAAGAGATTCCTAAACCTGATGTTTTAATATTCAATACTAATCAATGTAGAGATGTTCAGGATTGGTTTTCTTTTTATGCGAATGAATTCAATGTTCCGATTTTTGGAATTAATTCACCAGGTTTTGTAAATGAACTCAAACAAAGTCATATTGACACAGTGACAGAACAAATGAAGGAAATGACTATATCTCTAGAAGATGTAACAGATCAGGCTTTTGATAAGAACAGACTTCAAGAGATTTTACAACTTTCACATGATTGTAGTAATCTTTGGTTAGATGTGTTAAGGACAGCAGCAACCATCCCTTCTCCCATAACATTTTTTGATGGATGCATCCATATGTTACCAGCGGTTATTCTTAGAGGGAACCAAATTGCCGTTGACTATTACAAGATGCTCAAGAAAGAAATTGAAACTCGAATCGATGAAAGGATTTCTGCAGTAGAGAACGAGAAATTTCGAATTTACTGGGAAGGTATGCCAATTTGGGGGAAATTACGGGCTCTTTCAGATCAGTTATATGATCTACAAACAAGCGTGGTTGCATCTACATACTGCAATAGTTGGATATTTTCCGATTTCAATCGGAATGAACCCTTTTCAAGCATGGCTAGAGCTTACACGAAACTTTTCATTAACCAATCCGAAGCTAGTAAGATAAAATACTTGAAAAATATGATAGATGAGTTTAATATTGATGGAGTATTTTTCCATAATGCTAGAACATGTCCAAATAACTCCAATACGCAGTATGGGATGCCAAAAAGATTG
>JAEOTM010000048.1 GCA_016839815.1 Candidatus Hodarchaeota archaeon | reverse complement strand
GGACCATAACTCTTCTGAAATAAAATATTTAGGAGTTCCTCTTTTCTTATAACTCCGAGCCATTTCCTTGGGAGAACCTAGCCGATTTATTGCCTCTTGCACGAACCTCGGTTCTGGATCTTCTGAGTTGGCTATTTCCTGTGCGCTATCCCATATATGAGAATTAATTTCTAAAATAGTATCTTTTAATCTTTCATCATTATTTTTAATCCAATCAGGTAAATGTTTCTTTACTTGTTTTACGTAATTGTTTACCAGTCTATCTGTTTCGGTTTTCATTTGTTATCCTCCTGAAAAGTATAGTCAAGTTTATGTCCACAAATTTCACAAAATTGAGCTTCACTGTCTGAATTATCAATCCGTGTTTTACAATTTTGGCAAAAAATGTATTTTTCCTCATTTAGTGAGATTTGAAAATCATTAATTCCTGAAATTGCTTCAAGTAATTTAAGGAAAAAACCTTCTAAATGAGAGAGAACTCTTTCCCCTTCTTCTGTAAGAAAATAGTATATTCGTGTACGGTCGTCTTCAATCTCTTTGTAAGATTGAATCAAAGAAATCTCGTTATCTCCCGAACCCCATTTTTCTAGATTCCTTAGTAGAGGATACAGAGTTCCTTCTTTAATGATTAACATGTTATTTGTTAACTTCTTTAGGTCTTTGAGGAGCTGATACCCATATACACCCTTTTTTCCATGATTTTGGATCACTTTAAGGATACTAAGCTTTCCAATTCCACGTAAAAGGTCGCTTTCGAACTTTTTGAGAAAGTCACGATGTGCTTTCGATTGTTTAAGCACAGAGGTGTCAGATCCTTTGATTTTACTGATCATACCTAATCACTCACAATACTCTATTTGCAATTATACTATATGTGACTATGTATATAAAATTTACTATGCATGAACTTACAATGAATAGTTTGGTAGGAATTTTTAATTACAGGAAATAGAGGATTTTCAAAAGTGGAATAAATGGATTTATTTGGTAAAATAACCGTAATAACGGGAGCAAATAAAGGGATGGGGAAAGCGATTAGTAAAAAACTTGGTGAAATGGGATCCACCGTTTATATGATTTGTAGAAACGAAAAAAAAGGGAATGATGCAATCAATGAACTTAAAATGCAGAATCCTAGTCTTAAGCTAATTTTGAAAATTGCTGATATGGGTAGACCTGCGGATATTCTTCAAGTGACTCAAGCTCTCTATAAAGAGCTTGACCACATTGATTTTTTGATCAATAATGCAGCAATAAATCTCGAACGTTCTGATACCAGAATTAACAACCTATCCATTAACATCTTTGAGGAAACAATGAACATTAATGTCAGAGGGCCTTTTCTATTAATCCAATATTTACTCCCACTACTTTTTAAATCTAATGATGCTCGGATAATTAATTTTTCAAGTGGGCTAGGACAATTGACTGTACCTCGAATGGGATACTACCCAGCCTATTCGATTTCTAAAACTACGATAAATGCAATCACTAAGAATTTAGCACATGAACTTAAGGATGCGGGTATTATGGTTTTTTCTGTAGATCCTGGTTGGGTAAAGACAGATATGGGTGGTCCTGAAGCTCTGTTGGAGATTGAAGAGGGAATTATTACCCCAATTTATTTGGTCACAGAAAAAAAACAAAATCTTCAGAGTGGAGAGTTCTATAAGGAAAAAGAAATTTTGGGCTGGTAGATGAATCTCATTAATCCCAAATCAAAATATATCCAAGTTGTAAAGGAAAAAAGGAAAGAGAGATTATTTCACTCTTTCGTAGTATAGTAGTATCCTATCACTAAGGCTATCCAACCGATGACAAAACAACCAAGTATAATGATATTGAGTTTTGGAGGTGGCACTCCCGAGGTTATTGTTTCCCAATCTTCAAGGAGGAATGCAAGTAAAAAGAGTCCATATTCCACCACCGTTGCAATCAATGTAGCTATGAGTCCAATCACACTTAATGACTTGTTAGTAGATTCGATATTCTTTAACTTTTTTATTGGATGAATTAATACAAGAACCACTCCAAGAAACCCAGTTATTAACCATATTATTCCCCAAATCGAAATTAAATTCCAAATAATTTCGATATCACTCGTTAAATCTGTATAAGCTCCGCTTGTGGTTTCTGTAATTCCGAAAGCTGATTGTCTTACAAGAATATTATCCCAATTAAAATTGAATTTCAGGGTCGTACCAAAACCAAGGTCAGCTGAAATTTGAATAAAACCACCGAGAATCTTTAAAAAAGGAATAATAATTGTTAATATTGCGAATACGCTGATTCCAACTATTCCATAAATCAAATTAATATCAGTATCACTATCTTTAGTTTTCATATGCATCATCTTCATAAAAACGTTAGAAGAGAGAGATCTATCACTTTAGCTCTTCATCTGATCTTTCTTTGTTTTTTAATAAGCACACTTCAATGTTCATTCTCTTTTTTAAAAACCTATCATAATACACTGATTTTAGTCCACGGTTTTTTCAAAACACCAAGATTGATAATTCCTATTATTCCAAAATCCAGTAAAATAATCGATCAGCTTATCAGGTGATAGTCTCAAAGAATAAATCAATTTTATTAATAATAGAAATGGAAGAAAGAATAGCTCAGTTCTTGTCTTTTCTTCGGATACGAGGAAAGAACCTGCCAGTGGTTTTCATATATTGAATATATTCATTTCCAAACTCACCTATTAATACTTTCTCTTCAATTGGAGTTCGTAAGAAAATAAAAAATATAATAAATGGTACTCCTAACGATACCAACCAATTAGAAGTAATTAATGCAGTTACTATACCCCAACCGATAAAAACTATATACATTGGATGTCTAATATATTTATAAACCCCGGTGGAGATAATAGTGCGTTCAGAACTGATTTGTGAGAAATTGACTCCTAATTCATGTAATACCAACCACATTCCTAGATCTACTCCGAGAAATCCTACAATCCCAAGAATTCGAATTTCATCTGCGATATTCATGCTAAAATCAATTAGGTAATCTGAAAATATATAGATAAATGTTAATCCTATTAAACTAATTGAAGCAAAGAATGCCATTAGTTTTACAATCAATGGATATGGATCGAGTAATGTTTCCTCTTTTGCTAAGTATTTCTTTGAATAATATAAACGAATAACAATGAAAGCAGAAAAAGATACCAAAATCGCAAGTTTATAGAACTGTTCGTCTATGGTAATCCTCTCCAGAATATTCACATGTCTCTTATCCAGATTGAAGTACTTAGCGAGACATGATTTTCATATTCTACCACGTCCTTACTTCATTCCAAAATTGTTCAACTACGGTTACTGTCTTCTGTAGTTTTTAAGGTTTTTCTGTTTTCCCGTTGCTTCTTTGATTCTGTTATTCATTCCGATCACTATTATTTCAATTGATCGTATTCCAATCCATTGTATCTTCGATCGAGTATTCGGTTTTTGAGGGTTTTGGTTTATGTAATATCTTTCCTCCAATAATTCCAAATGTCCATATAATCCACATTGCTTCAAACATGTCCAGTAGAAGAAAAAAATTAAAACTAGTATAATCAACAGTGTACGAAGCGAGGAGGATCGTTTCACCCAGTACACAAATGGTTACAAGCAACCATAGCTTCGTGGTGAGTATTTTCATGTGAATCACATTTCTCTGTATTGATGATCTGTCTTAAAATAAGGACATTCTTATCATGTTCTAAGCGGAATACTTCTTTCTAAAGATATTTTTTTAATTATTTAGCTTTAAATCTTATTTCTTATTAAGTAGTATATCATAGATGCTAATTCTTACATGACTAACAAAACATAATCCAATGACGTAAAATTATCGTTTGAGGACGTTCTCAAAAAGTCGTATAACCAACGAGCAAAGACTATGAAATTGAAGAATCCAATGGAAAGGCAACAAGTTATAAAATGCATTTAGACGTAAGAATATAATTATCTCCTATAGAACCTCCTGTTAAGCTCTGTACTAGAGTTCAGGTTAGAATATAATCTATTTCCTTAATTTTTTTCGTTAATATTCCTGTACCAATTGTCCACTTTAACTATGGACGATGAAATCAGACATGGACAAAATAGAAACGTTTATAAATATTGAAGTCCAAGTAATTCATGGACGTAAATGTTAATTATG
>JAEOTM010000144.1 GCA_016839815.1 Candidatus Hodarchaeota archaeon | reverse complement strand
ATTTCGCAAGGAGTTTGAAAATATAAACACCTAAAAAGGATCTAAAGGTAGTGAAAAAGAAAACAGAGAGGAGCAAAATAGAAAAAACAAAAAACCCTTAAGGATACTCAGAATGAGGGGATAAGTGTCAGGAAATCTCTAGTTGGGTAGAATGCATTTGTAGGTGTACTCATGTTCAACTTAGGGACAAGATTTCCTGACGGTAAGCATAACAAGCAAGAAAAGGAAAGGGGGAGGGTTCAGGGCGGGAGAAGTTAATCCGCTCAAAAATTAACTGGGTTAGGTTTGTAATGTGGTACATGCCCTGAACCATCATCAGTAAGTTAGGAAAGAAAATACCTCTTGAAGAGGATTAAGCCGTAAATCGATTGAAAGACGAAAAGGCCGACAACTCCAAAACTAACAAGGGTGATAGCACCAACTACCAGGTTAGAAGGAGACAAAAGGTAGGCAGCCATAATAAGGCAAATGATCGTAAAGAAAAAGGCTAAAGGTTTAACAAAACGACGAAAATCAGGGATATACTTGATTTCAACCGATCTTTTAGTATCAACAACAGTTTTGGTTCCCATGAGATTGTTCACATCTGTTTAAATTGGATTTTTTGATTGATTATTTCCAAGTAAAAGTATGATTCCAGATGTTTATAAGTGTATTCTTTTTGGTAAGAGTCCAATATTTGGAGTGACTACATTTTAAGGTATAATCTGGTTTAATGGAAAGGTATTTATATGGCCCCCGATTTTGATCTCTTAGACTCTCTCTCTTCCTTTCCATCTTTTCATCTGTGAATTGGTGGGATTTGTCAAGGATCGGACTGTATTATGACTACTGCTAGCAAACCTATTGACGAACCTAAAAAAGAGGACAATATTTACTCCAGTGGTGAATTGATTCGCCCTTCTATTCTCTGGCTCTTGTTACGCAAGACTGAGCTGACTGCTAAAGATATTCAAGACGCTCTCGGTCTCAAACGTCAAACTACCTATAATTATCTTAAGGAACTCGAAGACAAAGGCTGGGTCAAAGTTGATTATCGCCAACATCCTTCTAAACCCCACATGAATGTCGGTTATTACTCTCGTGTCAAAAAATCTCCTAAGAAGAAGGGAGCCAAAAAGAAACAATCCTGGATCTACTCTGCTGAAACCTATCTTGAAAATCTTGCTTCGTCTGATGATTCTGATCCTGACTGTGAATATTGTGATGGTAATGTTAGAAATGCCATCATTGAAAAGATTAATTTTGGTGTGGCTGCTCTTTCAGAAAAGAAAAAGTTTATCCAGGCTATGTCTGATGAGGAGCTTAAAGATTTTCTCGAAGCCAACAAACATTTTCCTGGCCCTTCCTTGGATGTTCTTCTTCTTACCAATGATGAATTTGCTGAATTTGGTCAGCGCATGAAAGACCTTTATGCTGATACTCTTCAACGCTGGCTGGTTGAAAACAAGGATCAGCACGATGAGAATTTTGTTGTTGTTGGTTTCTTTAAAGAATGATTCTTCAGTTGTTTTTCATTTTAAATTCTTGAAATAATCTCTCGAAAACAAATCTTTGTGCGCTATGATATCTTCTGCCAGTTCTTTCCAATTAACTGTCCGTAATGCGGTTTTTGCTAAAGCGAAAAAAATGTACAAGTCCTCTGTCCCGTGTTCCACGATTCCTTCTTCCATATCCTTTTTCAATACCTTTGCCATGTCATCTATTCCAATAGGAATTTGGCCTTTTTTCAAAAATCTCCATTGGAACAGTCCGTCGTGAATTATAGTGCAAATGAACAAGATCTGTATAGTCATTACTCCACTCTTTCACTTTTTTTCTGATCATGAGTTATTTCCCGTCATTTTTGGTTTTTTCGATTTTTGTTCCTCTATTTTACCCCTATCCCTATAATCCAATTTTTGGCATTGGTTAGTTCATCTTCACTGAAATCTCTCGATCTGAATTCAAAGTATAGTTCAATTATGTCATAAGCTGTATATTCGGTCATCTTAAGCTCTCTTTTAGGATTTCAATTTAATCATTCTTCAGGCAACTCTTTACTCTTCAAAAGCCTTGAGAAAATTTTTCGCATTCATTTTCAGAGGTGGTTCGATATCCGTAACCCTCCCGTTCAAGACCACCTCGATCTCTCCTGTATCATACATGGATTGACATAACGTAAAAAATTCAGATATTGTCCCATAAAAACTGTGCTTCTTAAAATACTCTTTATACACCTTAATTACGCTTTGAATTAATCCAAGAGCTAGAAGACCACGAAATAGAGAAAGTGAGAAACTTCCAATCCATTCACTAAACGTAATAGTAGAGAATTGCACTCCAAGGTGTGACAAGATTCCAAATGTCCCAATACTAGAGATATTTTCAAGATAATACCAAAGCCAATCATTACGAGAAGTACCAACTCCTTGAAACTGATCTGCAAAAAATAACGGTGAGCTAATTATAAACAGAAGTAGAGCTGCGCAAGTAAATGCAAGTGCTCCTTTAAATTCTTCTCCTTCGATTTTCTCATGTTTTGTACCAAATAATACCCTATAATAAGTAAGACCAAGCCAAAGTAGAAAGAGTAAAAAGACAAGAATTGCAAACCAAAAGGACAAGGTTTCGGAAAAATGATCACTTCCTATTCCTAGGACGACAAAAGCAATAGGTGGGAAAACAACTATGGCTATAAGGTCACCAATGAACTGAATTTTATCCGCAGAAGGGATACTATACTTCCAGAAGTACGTAGTGGGATCATTCCACTCTAATTGTTCTCTAATCTCATCTCGACTTAACAAAAAATCAACCCTTGTTTATGTTTATCATTCCTTTTTTCTCTTTAATAAACAATAAATAAACGATTGCTTTTGATATGGATTACTAGCAGTTATATTCACAGCTTCCCATCCTTTTCCTGCTAGATCATTAATCACATCTTCAAGATCCTCAATTTCACTACCTCCTCCTCCAAACCTACTACTTCCAGCCCTACCTCCTCCTCTAATTCCTATCAAACTCTTAATTATTTTGTATTCCCATTTGGACATTTAATCACCATAAAAAAAAATTGTTTAAATTCAGAAAATTCATTAACTTACTCCTTATAGCTTCTCCCCACAAGATGAACAGAATATGGCTGCTTCGGTTTGTTGCCCACAGTGAGGACAAAACTGTAATCCTTTTGGCTCCTGTGGTCTTTTTTGAGTTTGTATCGGAGTCTGTGTTGGAGGAAAGGCATATCTTGGTTCAGCCTTCTTTTGTCGAGTCCCGAAGTAGATTAACGTTCCAACAGCTAGTATCCCTACAACTAATCCCGCTACAATAAGCAATATAGTTGAATCTGCTGCTACACTAATTTTTCCGCTAGTAATAGTTTCCCACCCAGTGGTAAGATAAGTATCAAAATCAAGTACTACTCCCTCAGAAAAATCGACTTTTATTTGTAAATTCCCAGATAACGATTCTCCAGCATTCAATGACAGAGATTCCTTTGTCGGAATAATTAAATCGATATCCACTTGAAAGTAATTCCCCACATTTGGGAGTTCTCCTCCGTATTTTGCTGATGAAATGTCATCTACGGCGTTTAAAAAACGAACAGCAATATCTATCCCATAAAACCGGTCAACATTTGTTCCAAACACAACAGCGGTTATCGTGAATGTATAAGTATAAATTTTTGTAGGTTTGAAATTAGCAGTCTCCGGAGAAAACTCAATTTTGAGCTGAGAGCCCCTTGTAGTATTCCAAGTTCGGTTATAGTTTGTTATTCCCACTCCTGCTGTCAGAGTCATACTACTAAGAGCAAAAATAAAAACAATCCCTAACACTTTTGTCTTATAAAACCGTCTATTCAATTCAATTCCCCTTCTAAATCTGCTCTTTACTCCTTTTTCGACTTTTTAAGGATTTACCTGGAGCTAGCTCGTCTCTATTCTCTGTTTTTGCCCAAATATCTTAAAAAGGGAAAAAAAGAAAGGAGAGAACAGAAATTAACTCGTACTCACGAATAACGTTTCTGTTCGTGAACTCAACAAATCTGAGCTACTCCAACTACCTTTAAACAAGCTCCAACGCACCTGAATATAGCCATCACCAGTTGCTTGCATTAAATAGGTACTAATGGTTTTGTAGCCAACTGAATAATAAGCTGAGGACTGTCGTTTGGTAATCCAACTACCGTAAGAACCTCCCTCGGGTTTCCAACGATATTCTACCTTGATATAATAGCCATCAGCCAATGCGAGATCGACCTTAAATTTCATATAAGAATAGACCTTGTTATCACTCGTACGGTGATATATATACGATGCAGACCTTACGTAGGCTAAGCTGGTGTATGATGAAGGATTTGTACTATAACAATACTCTTCGTAATTAGAAAGAAAGTCGTTATCAGGGTCGTTTGTTGCATCCGGAGTTATGGGATTTGTGGCTTGGTAGGTACATTCCCAGCCATCAGGCATATCATCCCCGTCAGTGTCACTATTATCCAGCTCGGTCGCTTCTCCATATTCATAGAGATTAAGATATTCTTCAAAATTAGTCAAACCATCAGGTTCACGATCGACTCCACCATCATTACCATTGAGTGGATCTAACAAACTATGTTCAAATTCCCATTTATCAGGGATTCCATCAAAATCGCTATCCCAGAGAGCGGGATTTGTACCATAAAGATTTATTTCATCTATATTTGTCCAACCATCACCATCATAGTCTTCATTAGCATCATTTGGACCAGTACCATCAGTATTTGCTTTATAGGTTAAGTAATTCATTAAATTTTCATAATAATTAGTGAGACCATCACCGTCGGGATCATTATTATCAAATGCTCCTCCTTGGATATAATTAGTTATACGTTGAAAATTAAAGTCATCCCAATCTGGATATCCATCATTAAACACATCATATAAACCAATATCTGTATAATCCATAATGGATCTGCTGAAAGGATATTGAAAATTATCATAATAGCTTGATGGGACAACTCCTCCACTTTCATGTTTAGCATTAAAAACATGACCTAATTCATGGACTATGGATTCGTGGAAATTCCAAAAAGGCGTAGTGCGAGATATAATTATTGCATCAGCATCATTTCCAACATCGTTTGCCTGCTGATTCCCATCATTCCAGTACTCAGTTATTACAATTAGGATGTCATAATCATTGTTCTTTCCTTTCTCATCCCAATCTGGTGAATTGGTCCATCCTGGTGTCATGGCTTGGTCATATAAGATTACACCAAGATTACTTGTAGTGTAATGAGATCCATAACCTTCATCATAATTTGAGGGAAAACAGTCAATTCCTTCCAAAGGAATTAGGATTTCAAGGTCAAAATCATTTTTAAATGCGAGAACACTAATTTCAACCTGACTTTTAATATATTCCTGCCATGTAATCTGGTGACCAGTTCCATACCAAAGAATAAAATCATCATCTACCCTGACTTTAGCACTTATAGTCCGTGTCAGAAGTTGTACAGGCTGAGATTTCCGTTGTAGGTAAAAACAATTTAATTTATACCTCTCAACTGAATTATATCCTTTATGGTGGTTTTGTTTGTAGATCTCTGTAACGGTATCTACACCAGCAACAAATGCATCAACCTCAGAGTCAAATGTATAAACTTGTGATCTAGTAAATGATTTTAACATACTAGAAAAACAACTAACAAGGTAGTATCTGAATTCCGTGTAATGGTCTAGAATATTCCCTATTTGTCTCCAAGATGTCAAAACATTGCCAGTATGCAATCCTTTCTTTGAACCATGGCCGATGACCACAATATCTTTAACAGTAGAGGAGGCAATTGATCTTTCTATATCCTCAAATGAGTTTATGGTTACTACCACATTTTCTTTCAAAAAATTCCTGATTGTCCCCAGCGTCTGGAAAGTCGCTAAATCTTCACTTAAGAGTAAAATTAGACATTCAGCTGAATCTTGTACAGTCAATGGATCCATACGCTGGGAATTAACTATTACTAGATTTCCAGAGTATTTCTGTATAAAAAAGGGGGAAACCACGGTCGTATTCGTTAATAATAATCCACATAAGATAGTTAACATCAATTTCATTAAGAATAAACGTTTATTCATTATCACACTTCCATATCGTTTTCTTCTAATCATAAGAAACTTAAGAGTTTTTAATGTCACTAATTACTGGTGAGAGCACCAGTAATGGATAAACTATGAACGATATCTAATGAGAAATTCTTCTCTTCACCTTCAGAATTTTTAAAAACTCCTTCCTGACATTGGTTCACTTCATGGTCCCTTCTCCCTTAAATACATATGGATGACATATCCAGTGTATCAGTTAATCTTATCAAACCACTTCATAAAGTGGGTCTTTCTAAGCAAGAAATAATCCCAAATAAGGGGATAGGCCTGTGTCAGAAGGGAAAAGTTCCCACTTCGCTGACCCCGTTTTGTAACCGTCATACTCACGCCTACTTGCACACCTTTGTTAGTGAGTTTTTCATATTCACGGGCGAGAGTAAAGAAATACTTCCCTAAAATTGTTTTGGGAGTTGAGATATCATCATTTACTGGTTGAATTAGCCTAGTCAAGTAATAAAGCGATTTAGTGACAGAAAATAACAGAAAAGCATTGATACTAAAGTTCTGTGTTTGTTGAATTTCCAATTGGATCTGCAAAAGTCGTTCCTCAAAAGTATCAAAAAGCTGGAGTAGAAGATTAGGTAGTATTTTTATTTTCATAGGTTCTCCAAATAGATGAATCCCTCCATCGAGTGCTGAGAGAATAAATAGATATTCCAACGGTGTACCTGAATATATTGCGCTCTTGAAAAGAATTTTACAATCTATTTTATTTTTAGGAATAGTAGCATCAGTCTGAGTCTGTTCCAGTATCAATTTTTTGAGCTCATCCTGGTTATCTTCGGTAATAAACACTAGAACGTCAATATCACTACCAGGAGTCGAAGTACCACGGCTGTATGATCCCACCAAATAGATACTGGTCGATGGATAGTCTGAATATATTGTTTCAAAAATAGTCACAATATTTGGTATTAGATTAGTTGCGTGGGAGTTACTTTCATTCTCCATCTTTTTCATTTCAATTTACCCCTCTCGAACACCTTCAGAGAATATTTCTAATCCGCTTTAGTCCACTTGGGGGAAGATTTCGTCAGAAGATTCTGTACGAATAATTCTATCTCTTGTAACGCCGATTTATCGTCTTTAAATCGGAGAATGTACTCTTTGATCATCTTTACCGTAATAAGGGTGTCAACCCCTTCTTTTTCTCGCGTATTTTCTTGATTCATATGCTAAGGTCCTCCACAATCCATCTTAGGAGTAGGGAGTTATCGAAGTATAAAAACTCCCTTTAGCTTATATTCTCCTAACATTCCCATGAAAAATAAGAAGAAAATAATGATACGACCCTTAATTAACCGAATCTGACATAAGCTGGGTAAGAAAGGTATCTAAATATTCTTCTTTGGAGGGATAACCCACGACTTCCAAGGAACACGCT
>JAEOTM010000003.1 GCA_016839815.1 Candidatus Hodarchaeota archaeon | reverse complement strand
TTAGTATTTTTAATTTCTACTAGAGCTTCTGTTCCTGTAGCTGTAATCTCCAATCCCTCAATTACATAAGGACTACTCTTACTACCGTTCCCACTCCACCCTTCAGCCTTAGCAGCATCATTAAATTCAGCATTACCATCAATTATGATAGGAGAATGTGGTGTAAATTGGATATCGGAGTCTGAATGAATTCTAGAGGAAATATTCAGTAATAATTCAGTATTGGATTGAGAATCTGAATTAACAAAACTGAGAATTAGAATCAACCCTAAAAATGCAATTTCAAAAGCATGTCCCTTTCTGATCATCGAAACCCTACCTATTTGCTGATTTTCCTAATAAAAATCGAAATCAATTCACGGAGCCTTTTGAATTGATTATATAAACCTCAGCTTATATGCAGATTTTTACGTTTTGAATGCTAAGGGAGCGATCATTATAGATCATTTATGATTGTCCCTTGAGAATTTAACAATTTCAAGTTGTAAATACCCTGTTTTACTTCCATTCGATGATCATTCATTTCCAAGAACTCAAAGAGATTCATTATATCTGTCCACCCACGCTTTCCAGGGTTAATTATATGATCAGAGTGAATAGCATCATTTGGTTTAAGCCCAGGATACTCTCCAATCCAACAAGTACATGGAAACAACGGTTTAGAATAGATCCTCAGCTATCTCTTCCATCCCCAGACCTCTAATAGTAGATCGTAGTGTCTTTCTAACGCGAGAATAACCGTAGTTAGCAATATGTTTTACTATGTTATTTGCCTCAAGGAATTGTCCTTCAATTGACATGATCATGTGAATTTAGGACATACCCCTTTTTTAATTAATCTGGAACATCTATCAGCAGATCGAATAACTCATGATCGTTTTCTCTAAAAACAAGCAAACATTTGTTTAATCACGATTTCTTGATACAGATACAAATTTTAGAAGAAATTTACCTTCATATAATATTTTTACTAACTTTCTGGATGAAACTTCAAATACCAACTTTTGATGGAACCTTCTCGACTTACTTCTCTGCCCTCATTGTAATATTCAGGAAATTCAATATCATTAAGTATTTCTTTGACAGAAATGTCTTTATTTGTTACGTAGTATCTAACTACATCCTTTAAAAAGTCATGGATTTCTCTTAAGTCTTCATTTGTTGCAGGTAGACCATGACCACTTATTACAAGCTCTGGATTCAAATCTATTAGGTAACTAAGGGCATCTCTCCATTTAATTACATCAGAAGTCATATCTGCTCCATATGGAAATCGACGGTTAAAAATTTCATCTCCAGCTATTATAGTTTTATGATCAGGATCCCAACATATTGTTGCTCCTTCAACATGTCCATCTAAACATATAAATTCTAGTGGATGATCATCGTGAAACGTCATTTCCTTTTCAAAGGTGTGATTCGGTAAGGTAAGCTCAAATCCTTCTGCACTATACCCTTCCCAATCTTTCATGTTTTCAGGTAGGAAAATTTCTTTTCCCCAATCTATCAGAATTTCTCTAGTCTTATGTGAAGAAATAATCGGAAGATCTTTAAAAAGTTGATTACCAAAAATATGGTCTCCATGATGATGAGTGAGGAGAAGAGCATGAGCTTTTTTATTAAAAACTGATTCTACTTTTTCTCTGAATTTCCTCATTGTATTTCTATTAGCCATGGAATCAATAAAATACAATTTCCCAGTGTCAATTGCCACAGCGTTACCAAATCCTTCATTGGTCCAAATTACGTTTTTACTTGGTTGTTCAAAATGCATATGTTCACATCCAGATAGATTACAGAGTATTAAGTGATTTTTAGAAGAATAAGAAGTATCTTGGTATTTGTTTCATATATTCAATATATGAATCTCCGTATTGTTGGATACACGCTTGTTCTTGTGCAACAATAGATACATGATTTAGAACCCTAGAAATCATTAAAGTTAGTAAAGCTACCCATGAACCAATTGTTATGCAGGCTCCAAACAATATCAGGGACAACATCACTTCCTGAGGATTTCTCGAATATTTATACAAGCCTATTGTCACTGGTTCATTTATAGGGGTTTTTATAAAATTTAGTACAGCAATTCTTACTCCTATACATCCAATTATGATGATAGTAAAACCAGAAATTATCTCAACAGTTTCTTCACTCAAAGGTGTAAAAACGAGGAGAATCAACACTAATAGCGATATTACTTTGGAAATTACTAGGAATATTCTCTGATTAGATGTATGCGAAGAACGATCGAATAATCGTGCTCTTGCTTCAGGAGGAGATGCAAAAATATTTACAAATTGGATTAGTATAAGCGGTAATAGTGATAGCCATCCACCTAGAAGTTTCAATTCAAGCATTGGGAAGAGTTCCATCAGCATCAACTCTTTTAATTAATCTTTACTTTGATGATTAGAAAATTTTATTTTTAAGGTTTTATCATTTTGGAAGGATCAAGAGCATCGTCGATTTCCTCAGAAGAAAGAAGATTTTTGGAAAGGAGTACTTCTTTCAAGGTTAAATTCTTTTCAAAAGCTTCATTAGCAACTGCTGCTGCTTGTTCATACCCTATTAGGGGAGTTAATCTAGTTACTAGCATAAGATTCCTTTCAAGATTCCTTTTTATCTGAGATTTGTTTACTCTAATACCCTTGACACAGTTATCGGCAAAATTAACTGAAACGTCCGAAATAAGCTGAATAGATTGAAGTAAATTGTAAATAATGACTGGTTTGAAGACATTTAGTTCGAAATTACCTTGAGAACCAGCAAAGGCTATTGTAACATCGTTTCCAAACACTTGTGCGACAACCTGGGTCACCGACTCGGATTGTGTAGGATTAACTTTTCCCGGCATAATTGATGAACCTGGTTCATTCGTAGGTAAAATTAGCTCTCCTAACCCAGTTCTCGGACCCGATCCGAGCCAGCGTATATCATTAGCTATTTTCATCAAGCTTACAGCTACTACCCGTATAGCTCCACTAGCCTCTACTATAGCGTCATGAGCCGCTAAAACCTCAAATTTATTCCTTCCCGACTTAAATGGCAGTTTTGTTATACTGGAAATTCTTTCAGCTACTTTTTCAGCAAACATTGGATGAGAATTTAGGCCTGTACCTACAGCAGTTCCTCCTAATGCTAGTTCATATAAATGAGGTAGGGAATTTTCAATCCGCACAATTCCATTAGCGATTTGTGCCACGTATCCTGAAAATTCTTGGCCTAAGGTAATTGGTGTCGCATCCATAAGGTGAGTACGGCCTGTTTTTACAAGATCCTTGTATTCTTCTGCTTTGTCATTTAAAACTGATTTCAAGTGATGTAATGCTGGGATTAAAGAATGTGTAATAGTTTCGACAGCAGAAATATGCATGACAGTGGGAATAACATCGTTTGAGGATTGGGATCGATTTACATGATCGTTAGGATGAACAGGTGATTTTGTACCAATTTTCCCACCTAATAATTCAATTGCACGATTGCTAATTACTTCTGAGGCATTCATATTGGTTTGAGTTCCCGAACCTGTTTGCCAAATTACCAGTGGAAATTCATCATTTAATTTCCCATCAATAACTTCTTGAGATGCTTCCACAATGGAATTAACAACGTTTTCTGGTAACATACCCAAATCAAGATTAACCTCCGCACAGGCTCTTTTAACTATACCAAGTGCACGAATAACTTCAATCGGAAACTGAATATGACCAGCTGAAGTAAAAGGGAAGTTTTCAATTGAACGCTGGGTCTGTGCTCCCCAATACCGATCATTAGGTACCTTTACATCTCCTAAGCTATCGCTTTCAATTCTGAACTTAACCATTTCAATTTAACATCCATAATATTCTTCCTATGATGATAGAAAGTTCTCACGTATATTCCTGATAGCGGTACCAGGATTCACTCCTTTTGGACAAACACGATTGCAAACATAGTGTTTCTCGCATGCAGGAACACCATCTTCTTCAGAAACGCGTTTTACTATCGATTTTCGATGTTCATTGTCTAGTCTAGTATCCATAATGAATCGATTTGCTTTGGCAAGTGCAGTTGGACCAAGATATTGAGGATTTGTATTATTAACTGGACAGGTCCAGCAAAGACCACAAAGAATACAGTAGACTAAATGTTCTATTGATCGTGCATCTTCGGGTTCCTGTAAAGATTCAGGTTGCTCATCATTATATTCTCTCACAAAATACGGTTGAGCTTCACCATAGAATTTCCAAAATGGTTCCATATCTACTACTAGATCTCTTATAGACTCCATATTTGGTAAGGGTTCAATAAGTATCTCTGTTTCCTCATCCCAATCATCAGGAACCTCACCAAACTTCAACTCAGGAAGCTTCGAGGGTGTTTTTTGAGTCTTAACTCCAGCTACCTGTGTTTTACATGCTAATTGAGGAAATTTATCTACTGTCATTCCGCATGAACCACAAATGGCACCACGGCACGAATATCTAAAGGAAAAATTTGAATCGTAGTGATCCTGAATATAAAATAATGCGTCTAGAATACTCATCCCAGGGTTCAATGGAACCTCAAATCTTTCATAGGAAGGTTCTTCTCCTGGTTGTTTACGGTATACTAAGAATTTTTGCATTTCTACCATATTTTTCACCTCTTAATACTCCCGTGGTTTGGGTTCGAAGATTCCCAACTTCACTGGCTTAGTTTGCATTTCTAACTCTCCTTCATTATTTCTTACGACCATTGAATGTACTAAATATTGATCATCTAGACGAGTCGGATAATCCGTCCTGAAGTGTGCTCCACGACTTTCTTTACGCCAATTTGCAGCAAAAGCAGTTACCTCAGCAATGTCAATTAAATTTCTTAGTTCTAATAGACGAATAAGACCAAAATTATATCGTCTGTTTTCAGCAGTAGTGATATTAGCTAATTGGACATCTTCAAAGTCCTTCTGTAAAGATCTCATATCTTCGAGAGCTTGTTGTAATTCACCCTCTTTTCTGAAAACAAATACATTTTTACTAAGCGTCTCACCCATTGCTTCCCGTATCTTTACAGGCATAGAACCAGTATTCGATTCCCACTTTTGAAATAATGCAAGAATCATTTCTTCAAAATTCTTTTCTGCTTGAGTGATTTTTTCCTCTGGGAGTGGTTCGGATAATCCTCTCTCAAGTAATTTTCTACCCACATATCTACCAAATACGGCTGTTTCAAGTAAGCTATTTCCTCCTAATCTATTTGCCCCATGTACTGAAACAGCTGCATTTTCACCCACAGCCCATAATCCGTTTATTATAGTCTCGCAAAAATCGCCATCATACTTTGTGCCTATTCCACCCATCGAATAATGGTGCCCTGCATGAACAGGTACTGGTGTTTCTATAGAATCAACTCCTGCAAAATCAATCGCTATATCACGTATTCCTGGTAGCCTTTCAAGTATTTTTTCCTTTCCAAGATGCGTCAAATCCAAGTTCACATATGCGTTCTCAAAGCCACGTCCTTCAATGATTTCTGTTGTAATTGCTCTTGCAACGATGTCACGAGGAGCTAATTCCTTCGCATCTGGGGCTACTTCGATCATAAAACGCTTTCCCTCTGCATTATATAGTAGACCCCCCTCTCCACGAGCTCCTTCGCTCATAAGAATATTAGATCCATAAAGACAGGTAGGATGAAACTGGACAAATTCGCAATCCTGCATTGGAACACCTGTGCGAAATGCGGCACCAACACCATCTCCAGTACAAATTAACGCATTAGTACTTGCTTTGAATATCCAACCAAAACCACCAGTTGCCAATATGACATTAGGTCCCCTAAATGTAACTAATTCTCCAGAATTCAAATCTAAAGTCAAAACACCAGTTACATTACCATCTACAGTTACTAGATCAATTAAGAAATACTCATCGAAAAATGTTACACCTTGGCGGACACATTGCTCGTATAATGTATGAAGTAATGCATGTCCAGTCCTATCAGCAGCATAACAGGTTCTAGGAAACCCTGCACCACCAAAAGGCCTTTGAGCTATCTTTCCATCATCAAATCGAGAAAATGGTGCACCCATACTTTCAAACTCGACCACAATCTTTGGTGCTTCTTTAGTCATGAACATAACAACATCTTGATCTGCTAAATAGTCACTTCCTTTTATCGTATCAAAAGCATGTTTTTCTGGAGTGTCATCTCCTCCATCAGGATGATTTCCTAAAGCAGCATTGATTCCTCCTTGAGCAGCTCCTGAATGAGAGCGAATAGGGACAACTTTACTTATCAATGCTACACTCCATTCTTTTGACAATTCTAAAGCTGCCCTTAGCCCACTTAGCCCGCCTCCAACTATAATTGCATCAAACTCTTTAACTTCCAAAGAAATAACCTTCCGTTTCTTTCAAAATCAGTGAAAACTCTTCACTAACATTAGTTTCATTGATATTTCTCTAGTAAGGATTTCTAGTAAAATTACTTTTCGTCTGAAAAGATGAAAAATACTTACGAAAATCGGATATGTGTGCTTATAAATCCCCCTTACGGAAGAATTAACAATATTTAATGCCTAAAATGGATGTGAGGGAAAAGATTTATTTGATCAAGACAAATTTTATGTGTTTACGATATTGAGTTGATATTTATGGGTAAAACTGAAAAAAATTTAATGGCCGCTTTCGCAGGTGAAAGTCAGGCTAATAGAAAATATTTAGCTTATGGAAAAAAAGCTCACGATGATGGATTAGTACAAATAGGACGTCTTTTCCGTGCTGTCGCCGCTGCAGAAACAATTCACGCACATAGCCACCTGAAAACAATGGGAGGAATAAAAAGTACTGTTGAAAATATTAAAGACGCGATCTCTGGAGAACACTACGAATTTACTAAAATGTATCCAGAAATGCTTGAAGATGCTAAAGCTGAAGGTAATAAACGAGCAGAAAGATCATTTAATTTTGCTAATGAGGTAGAAAAAGTACATCATAAGCTCTACACGAAGGCACTTGAAGCAGCAGAAGCAAATACCGATTTAGAAGAAGTTACAATGTTCGTTTGCAGTGTGTGTGGTTATACACATGAAGGAAGTTTAACAAATATGGGTGAAGTCTGTCCTATTTGCGGTGCTACCCATTCTAAGTTCTTTGAAGTAGAATAGATCCGAAAAACAATTCCATCCATTTCTTTTTTTTCTCTTCAATATTGTTATTTTCACAAAATAAGTGTTCCATACATCTATTTATATCCAACCACAATTGCAGAGGTTAGTTACAATAAGTTCACTTATTGTAACAATAAATAAAATAGTAAAGGTGATGAAAATCAACAAGAAACTAATATCACTGACCTTCTTAACTGCTATTCTCCTTCTTTCAGGAGGATTGTATTTTGCATCAGCTATACCAACTGGTAATGGTAATGAAGCTGGCGATTTGGATCGAGATCGGATTCAAGATCAAACTCATGATGGCGATTGCGATAGAGATTGTATTTGCGATGGCCCTGGCGATTGTGAATGCAATGGCTATGGTCCTTCAGATGGTGAAAGTGATTCACACTTTGGCCAAGGCGGAGATATTGATCCAAACCTTAAAATGGTCCAAATGATGATCAGATGGAAATATCAGTGGCAACGGATCATATAACCTTTCTAATTTTGAAGATATGTCAATATCTTCTTTTTTTTACCACATGACTTCGTTACGAGTCCACTCTAGAAATTTGCCAGAATCAGCAATAGTTAATGATTCAATTACCCTAATCATACCTGAAATCGACTTTTCAGGTTCAATAGGTGCCTCTTGCGTTCCCATTCTAGTTTTTACCCATCCAGGATGCATTGGTAATACTATAATTTTTACTTCACGAAGAGAATTCGATAATAGCTTAGAAAACATGTTTAAAGCTGCTTTACTTGCACAATAACTGAAATTTGACTTATTTTGTCGATGAGCAATACTCCCCATCAAACTCGATATATTGACGACTCTAGGGTTAGATCCTTCCCTCAATAAGTCTAGAAACTTTTCTGTCATTAGTAAGGGTGAAATGGAATTGACTTCGAAGACTCTAAGCATATCTTCTTCATGTAAATTACCTAAGGAAAGATGACGTTTACCAGTCATCCCTGCGTTGTTGATAAGAATATCTAGACTATCAAACTTTGCTTTAACGGCATTATGGGCATTTTCACGTGATTCAGGGTTTGAAACGTCCATAGGTACAAGTGTTAAATGATTTTGGAAAGAATCTCTCAACTTGAGTAGTTCAGAAATATCATTATTCTCCCTGTAAGTTGCTATTACTTCATCACCTGAAGCAAGATACTGTTTTACAAATTCAAAACCCAATCCCCTATTAGCTCCTGTTATTAAAACACGATTCATTTTCATCAGGATTAGCTTTTCTATCAGCAAAATAAATATTTAGATGCGGTTTTCACTTCGGGTACAGATTTTTTTCATTATTAGAAGATTAAAATAGTAGAATTATACTCTAAATTACAAAGAAGGAATTTATGCTATGAAGACTGACGATATTTTAGAAAGTATAAACACAAATTTTG